>JAKAPV010000151.1 GCA_021806845.1 Bacillota bacterium
TTCCGATCTGCCAGAGCGGCGTCGTCACCTTCAACCTCGAAGGCGTCCACGCGCATGACGTCGCGACCGCGCTCGACACCGAAGGGGTCTGCGTGCGAGCGGGGCACCACTGCTGCCAGCCGCTGATGCGCAGGCTGGGCGCCGCCTCCACGGCTCGGGCGTCCGTCTACCTGTACAACGATGCAGAGGACGTCGAGCAGATGGTCGACGCACTCGTCAAGGCAAAGGAGTTCTTCCACCGTGTCGCTGGATGAGGTCTACCGCCAGGTGATCATGGACCACTACCAAAACCCGCGCCATCGCGGGCACCTCGAGGAGCCGACCCTCAGCGTCGGACTCCACAACCCGACTTGCGGCGACGAGCTTCGGCTCGACCTCAAGGTCGACGGGGACGGCGTGGTCCAGGATGCGGCGTTCGAGGGCCAGGGCTGCTCGATCAGCATGGCCGCGGCGTCCATGTTCACCGATGCGGTACGCGGCAAGAGCCTCGGCGAGGCGAACCGTATCGCCGAGTCGTTCAAAGACCTCCTCCTGCGGGGCGATACCGACCGCAGCATCCTCGGCGAGCTGGAAGCGCTCGAGGGTGTTTCCAAATTCCCGGCGCGCGTAAAGTGCGCGACGCTTATCATGAACGCATTCGCGAAAGCTATGGAGAACGTTGCACAAAGGGGAGGGTCAGGCGATGTCCAAGCCTGAGATTACCGGCGTCGAGCAGTACCAGTACGGATTCCATGACAAGGACGTCTCGGTCTTCAACACCGGCAAGGGCCTGAGCCGCGAGGTCGTCGAGGAGATCTCCCGGATGAAGGGCGAGCCGGACTGGATGCGCGAGTTCCGCCTGCGCAGCCTCGACATCTTCCAGGCAAAAGCGATGCCGAACTGGGGCGGCAACCTCTCCCGGCTCGACTTCGACGATATCACCTACTACGTAAGGCCCTCCGACCAGAAGGGCCGGACGTGGGACGAAGTGCCCGCCGAGATCAAGGAGACATTCGAGAAGCTGGGCATCCCGGAGGCGGAACGCAAGTTCCTTGCCGGCGTGTCGGCACAGTACGACTCCGAGGTCGTCTACCATAACATCCGCAAGGATCTCGAGGAGATGGGCATCATCTTCCTCGACACCGACTCCGCGCTGCGCGAATACCCCGACCTCTTCCGCGAATACTTCGGCACGATCGTACCGCCGGAGGACAACAAGTTCGCTGCCCTCAACTCCGCCGTCTGGTCGGGTGGCAGCTTCATCTACGTACCGAAGGGCGTCCAGGCGAAGGTTCCGCTGCAGGCCTACTTCCGGATCAATGCTGCCCAGATGGGGCAGTTCGAGCGCACGCTGATCATCGTCGATGAAGGCGCCATGGTGCACTACGTCGAGGGCTGCACCGCGCCGATCTACTCCGAGTCGAGCCTGCACTCCGCGGTCGTCGAGATCGTGGTGAAGAAGGGCGGGCGCTGCCGCTACACGACGATCCAAAACTGGGCGCCGAACGTCTACAACCTCGTGACGAAGCGCGCGGTCGCGCACGAGCGCGCCACGATGGAGTGGATCGACGGCAACATCGGATCGCAGCTCACCATGAAGTACCCCTCGGTCTACATGGTCGGCGAGGGCGCGCACGCGCACGTCCTCTCGATCGCGGTCGCCGGCAAGGGCCAGCACCAGGACGCCGGCGCGAAGGCGATGCACCTTGCCCCGAACACCACGTCCACGATCATCTCGAAGTCCATCTCGCGCGCCGGCGGGCGTACCACGTACCGCGGACTCGTCCACTTCGGCGAGAACGTCAAGGGCTCCAAGGCGAAGGTCAACTGCGACACGCTGATCTTCGACGACGGATCGAAGGCGGACACGATCCCGGTCAACGAAGTGCTCGACAACCGCGTGACCATGGAACACGAGGCGACCGTCTCCAAGGTCTCCGAGGAGCAGCTCTTCTACCTCAAGAGCCGCGGCCTCTCGGAGGAGGAGGCGACCCGCATGATCGTGATGGGCTTTATCGAGCCCTTCACGAAGGAACTGCCGATGGAGTACGCCGTCGAGATGAACCGCCTGATCAAGCTCGAGATGGTTGGTTCGGTCGGCTAGGAGGATATCCTTGGAGTACTTTGCGGTGTGCCCAGAGCAGGAAATTCCAGAAGGGCAGGGAACGCTTCGCCAGGTGGCCGGCGAACGTCTCGCCTTCTTCCGGATCAACGGCGAACTCTTCTGCATTGATGACACGTGCACTCACGCACTCGCCTCGCTTTCCGCAGGTCAGGTCGGAGGACGCACGGTGACGTGCCCGCTCCACGGGGGCCAGTTCGACATCCCCACCGGCAAGCCCGTACGGCTCCCGGTAACGGCGCCGGTGGCAACCCACCCAGTCGAGATTCGCGGCGGCCAGTTGTTTGTCGGTCTCGAGGAAGAGGCTGAAGACGATTACTAGAAGGGAGGATTTGCGATGCGTTTGTCATCTCGCAGCGAGTACGGCCTTCGGGCGCTCGTGGCGCTTGCCCATCGAGACAACGCGCTGCCGGTGCCGCTGCGGCTGATCGCAGAAGAGGAAAACATCTCCGAGCAGTACCTGGAGCAGATCTTCGTCGAGCTGCGGCGCGCAGGCTTCGTTAGCAGCGTGCGGGGCGCGAAGGGCGGCTACCGGCTCGCGCGCGACCCCGAGTCCATCGTTGTGGGTGACGTGGTGCGCCTTCTCGAGGGCACGCTCGCGCCGATGGACTGCCTGACCGAAGACAGTCGCCCTTGCGTGCACGAAGAGGGCTGCAGGACACGCCTCGTGTGGCAGCGAATCCAGTCGTCGATCGAGGACGCGCTCGGAAGCATGACGCTCGCCGAAGCGGCCGGGGCGCCGCTGCCGGCGCGAGCCGCCAACTAGTTCGAGGCATTGCGCGGGGGCCTGCCGGATGCGTCCGGCCTGGCCCCCGCTTCGCTGTTAGGAGGAGAGAAGATGTCTCAGCGAGCGCGGCTGCGCGACCTTGGCATTCCCGTGGGCGTGCTGGAGCCGGGGCCGCTCAACGCGATCACCGACGTGCCGGGCGTCCGCGTCGGGCATATAACGCTCAATCATGCAGCGGGCTACGAAGCATCCGTCTGCACCGGCGTCACCGCGATTCTGCCGCGCAGCGGGGATGTCTTCCACCGCAAGTGCACCGCCGCGAGCCACGTCATCAACGGCTTCGGGAAGACCGCCGGCCTTGTGCAGCTCGACGAGCTCGGGCAGCTCGAGTCCCCGATCCTCCTCACGAACACGATGAGCGTCGGTGCGGCGCTCGAGGGCGGCCTGCGCTACCTGATGCTGCAGGACGAGCGCATCGGCGGTGCGGCGCCCGTGCCGAACGTGGTCGTGGGCGAGTGCAACGACGGCTATCTCAACGACATGCGCGCCATGTCGGTGCGGCCGCGCCACGTCATCGCGGCGATCGACGCGGCCTCGGGCGGACCGGTTGCGGAGGGCGCGGTCGGGGCCGGGACCGGCATGCGCTGCTGCGGCTGGAAGGGCGGCATCGGCACCGCATCCCGTCGCGTCGCCGGGACGCGCTACACCCTGGGCGTGCTGGTGCTCTCGAACTTCGGCGGCGCGGCGGATCTCACGATCCTCGGAGTGCCGGTCGGCAGGCAGCTTCGGCCAGACCAGCCGCTGCCGCAGGACGGTTCGATCATCATGGTGGTCGGCACAGACCTCCCGTGGGATGCGCTGGCGCTGCGGCGCCTTGCGGCCCGCACCGCGTTCGGCCTTGCGCGCACCGGCTCTGTGGCCTCGCACGGGAGCGGCGATATCGCGATCGCGTTCTCGACCGCGGAGACGCAGCGCCCGCCGTACGCGGACGGCGGGCGGCTGGCGACCGAAGCCTTCCACGCGGTCGCGGAGGCGACCGAGGAGGCGATCCTCAATGCCCTCACACAAGCGGAGACAACCACCGGACGCGGCGGCCGCACGGTTCCCGCGCTGCCGCTCGCGGAGACGCTCGCCCTCTTGCAGGGCGACGACGGGGAGCAGGAGGACGAGGACGCGTGAAGATCTACCTCCTTCGCCACTGCGCCGCTGCCGGGCAGGCGCCAAAGGCGCCGCTCACGGATGCGGGGCGGCGCCAGGCGGAGGAGCTTGGGGCCCGGCTCGGGGGTGTGGGGATCGAGGCGATCGTCTCGAGCCCATTCCTGCGCGCGCGGCAAAGCGCAGAGCCTCTGGCGCGCCGGTTCGGCATCGCGGTGCAGATTGACGGGAGGCTCTCAGAGCGAGTTCTGAGCAGCGGCGCACTCCCGGACTGGCAGGACGCGCTCCGGCGCACGTTCTCGGACCCTGATCTCTCGTTTCCGGGCGGAGAGAGCAGCCGCACGGCGACCGCACGGGCCCTTGCGGCATTGCTCGACCTCCACTGGCCCGTCCGTCGCCGCCATCGTCACCCATGGCAACCTCCTCGCGCTGATCCTTCGCTCCTACGATCCCTCGTTCGGGTATGCAGAGTGGCAGGCCCTGCGCAATCCAGACTGCTACATCGTTGCGGATGTCGGAACCGGCACCGCGGTGGCGCGCGCCTGGTAGGAGCACAGGGCAAGGGGAGTCCGGCACGGAGCGGCTTCCCTTGGACATTTTTCGGGACGCTCTGATCAAGAACTGTGTGGGTTCAAAGGCGCGCAAGGGCAGCCCGTTTCTCCGCTACTGCCTCACAAGTTGGTCGCTCTTGACGTAAAACACGTAAGATGCTCCATCCTTTGCCATTAAGACCGCCTGGTTCCCAGCAAAAGATACAAGCTGTAAAGGACCATCTTCCTTCTTTGTGGCGAATATGCCAATCGTTTGGGACGTTTTCAGGTTGTAAGCAATGACGATGCCTTGCGAGGGATTCGAGTCAGCGTAGCCTGCACACATGTATTGGGGTGTTGCCACCCAGCAGCTCCCTGTAGTGTAGCCTGGCACTGGATGCTTGACCGTAAACACAGTAGCACCAGGCATTATAGGTGGGGAATTATTAGCGGTCCCAGTTTTTACAATATGCTTTTGCGGGCTCGGGGGCTGGTGGATGCCACAGCCGACTCCGAAAATGCTGATCATCGCGACAACGCACTGTAATATTCGTCTGTTCATTATCTATCCTCCTATTTCCAGCATACTCCAATTCATTACAGACTCAACTCTAAAGTAGTTTTTTCGTTGTGGTAAATACCGTGGGCAGGTGGCTGTGATCCGAGAAGCGGTTGGCCACTAGGGGCACTATGGGACGCGGTATCATGTTCATGGCATCCTGACGCAAAAACCATACCAACGTAAATGCCTACCACAGCCGCTTGAAGCGATGGATTCGCTGCAATTGCCACGACTTGCCGCCCCAGGAGTCAGTATACTCAATTCCCAGGGTTCCCCACCCAGAGTTTGAACAGAGCGTTTCGGGAAGCGCGGGAGAAACAGGCTCGCCCAGTCGTAGTAGAGGCAGGGGGCGAGGCGCAGGTGGACGACGAGATCCTGGCGGCAAGGCTCGCGGCGCGCGACGCGTCGGCGCGCGCGTGCTGGCGCCAGCGCCGCCCGACGAGATCGAGGTGGTCTCGGTCGAGGCGTTCAACGCCGCATGGGACGCCGCATCCCGCTTCGATCCCGCTCGGGCGCCCCTGCGCACGTGGCTCCTCATGCACGCGAAGTATGCGGCACTCGAGCACCGCCGGCGCGAAGCGCGCTGGCATCACGGGCAGCCGCCAAGCGCAGCACAGCCTGACCCCGACCCCTTGGAAACCATTTCTGCCCGAGAGGCGCGAAGCAGGGTCCAGAACGCCCTTGACCGCCTGCCAGCGCTCGATCGCGAGATCGTCTACCGGAGGTATTTCCTTGAAGAGGACATCGCAGTCCTCGCGCAGGACCTCGGCCTCTCACGCGGCGCCGTGGACAACCGGCTATGGCGGGCGCGCGGCGCCTTGCGGGAAATGCTCCGGGTAGAGGATGGCGAGGACGGAGGTGACGCGGATGGATCTCGATAAGCTGCTGCAGTCGATCGGACTGCCGGACGACCTGTCGGAAATGGGGCTGGGGGGAGCGCCGGAGCCCGATGCGGCGGCCGGCGATCGCATCCGACTGCAGGTGCTGCATGCTGCCGCGGACAGGCACCGTGCGCGCGGCGGACGCCCATGGGGCTGGGTTGCGGCCGCGGCCGTCCTGATCCTTGCGCTCGGCCTGCCGTCGGGCCTCGGCTGGATGCAGGGAGTCCTGCGTCTGGTACCGGGGTTCGGCGTCCAGCAGCCGGCACACCGCCAACTCTCCCTGGCGCATGTCGTCCGCGCGCAGACCGGCGGAGACACGATCTACGTGACCGGAGTCCTCACGGGGCGCTCTTACACAGAGATCCTGATCTCGATCGAGGGCGTGGACGCGGGGCTTGGAACTGGCAGCGGCCTAGTGCTGCTCAAGGATGCACGGGGGAGAGTCTACCGCGGCGGTCCCAGCTGGTGGTCCTTCGGCGGCGACGTTGGCGCCGGCGCGCTGGAGTTTCCGCCGATCACGCAGCAGGGCACCGCGACGTTGATATTGCATCTGCACCCCAGGGTGCAGGTTCGCCTGCCGCTCGTAGAGGCATCGAGCCTGCCTGCCGCGACAGGCATGCCGACGGCGCAGGCCCACGGCGTCAGCATCACCGCGCAGGCGATGCAGCTTGGCGGCAAGACGCTCTTCACGCTGGTGGCAACCGACACGCCCTCCGGCACGCGGGCACAAGGCTTCGGCCAGATCAGTGCTCCGCCGCGCCTCATGCTGGCAGGCGGCCGGACGCTCAAGCTGCAGCCCCTCGCCGGAGTCGTCATGGCCGGGCCGCTCCAGAACTACGCTGCAAAGATCCCGTCCAACGTGGTGAGCGCCAAGCTCGTCGTGCCGTCAGTTTCGCTGGCTGTGCAACAGAGCGTTTCCGTTGCGGTTCCGGTGCCTTTGCGAGGCACCCTCGGACTGCATAGGGTCATCTCCGTAGGACCGGCTACGGAGGAGATCACGCGGGTGGAGCGCCTGCCGGGATACCTAGTCCGCCTGTCGCTGCGCGGGCTGGGCCCGGCCGCGTTGGGCGAAAGCCTCCTCTCCGTGAACGGGCAGGGTGTCACCATGGAGGAGCGCCTCTCGCCAGAGGGCGCGGTGCAAACCATGACCTTTCCCGTACCGGCCGAGGACTGGTGGGTCACGCTGACGCTGGCGACACCGACGGTCGTGGTGCAGGGTCCCTGGAGGGTGACGGTGCCGCTGGGCACATCCAGCACGCGGTAAAGGAAGGCGCCGGCAGCGTCGATGCTGCCGGCGCCTTCCGTGCTGGGCTTCTAGAGGGTGCCCGTCGCGCTGATCGGCGCGGTGGGAGCTCCCGCGCTGTCATTCACGACGGACTTCTGGGTCGTGACCTGCAGGGTGCCCGAGAGCGACATCGCCTGGTTGAGGTCAACCAGG
>JAKAPV010000152.1 GCA_021806845.1 Bacillota bacterium
TCGCTCGCCTCTCCACATCCGATGTCCACCGCCAGGGGGTGGCTCAGATATGCTCCTTGCAATACGGCGCACGCGCGCTCGCACAGACCATTCGGCTCGCGACCCCAGTAGAAAGAGGCTTGGCGGTAGACGTCATCGTAGCTCTGCACTCGGCTCCCCTTCCCCTGACAAGCGTCGTCAACTTGTATGCTCTGCTACCATTTCCAACTTACTCCTTCTTGTAGCCCACTCCCGCCCTGTCGTCCCGCAGCCGCGCGCAGGATCTTAGGGGTGGTAGCCTACTTGAGACTGGCGATCTCATCTTCAACCTCGCTGAGCCGCCGAATACTTGGTCGATAACTGGATCCGGCTGGAGCAAAGTGGACGGCATGAAGTCCGGCCTTGCGCGCGGGGAGAATGTCACGATTGAGG
This sequence comes from Bacillota bacterium, assembly GCA_021806845.1. GTDB lineage: Bacteria > Bacillota > Sulfobacillia > JAJZYS01 > JAJYTV01 > JAJYTV01. The sequence goes on from JAKAPV010000152.1 coordinate 412, forward strand.
TCGTCGCCAACCACCAGGATCTGGTTCGGCGGCCTACCGATCCGATCTACCGTAGCGGCGAACACCGCGGGATCTGGTTTAAAAGCCCCGAGTTCCTCGCTTACGAAAACATTATCCAAAAACGGGACAAAACCGAGCCTGCTAAGCCTTCGACGCTGGCTGTCGGAAGGGCCATTTGTTAGAACATGGCATTTGATCCCACGGTCTACGAGTGCAGTAAGGCACTCACTCGCTCCCGCCATTGGCTCAATGGCATCATTTATCTCGCTCATGAAGGAATCGTTCATTGAGGCGACAAGCCATCGCTCCTCACTTGCTTCACCAGGAACAAGCCCCATCTCTGAGAGGACCAAGTGGAAGCGGAGCCAGCGGTAGTCGTCACGAGAGATCTCTCGTGTGGCGAAGACCTCGAACAATGTCGGTTCAATTTTGTTCCACAGGTCGTACGCAGCAGATCGGTACTCTACAGGGAGTGTCTCAAACGCGTGAGCCACCCCGCGTTCCCGTGCGGTGCTGAAATCACAAAGGGTATCGTCAAGGTCGAAAATCGCATCCGTAATCACGTCGTACGTTCACCTCTGCGTTCCGCCAAACCTACGCGGTCAGCAGCTTCACCTCAAGGGACACTTTCCACACCGTGCTCGGACAAGGCGGCCATGAGCGGGTTGCAACTGTGCTGGCAGGACTGCATTCCCCATGTCGACATCCCCGAAGAGTTCTACTGAGCAATATACTTTTTGAAGCCTCGGACCGGTACAGAATAGCCTAGCCGCTCGTAAAGTCTATGCGCCGACCTCCTGTCAGCTCCGCTCACCAGCAGAATCAACGAGCACCCTGCGTCATGCCCTATTGCCTCAAGAACTGACATGAGTGATCGAGCAATGCCGCGACCACGATAGTCGGCGTGAACAATCAGATTGTCGACCGTCATGAACGGTTGACATGTGCCCACGGTATCGGGGCAAATCACCCCGTACACCGTACCAACCAGTTTCCGTTGTCCAGTTTCCGCTACCAGTACGATGATATTTGAGTTTTCACGCAAGCGATTTCCCAATGCTACTACATCCGTGGGCTTCGATATAAGTTGATCATAAAGGGCCGCCAATTGCATGGAATCTTCTGGGCGGGCCCTGCGCACGATGATTCCATCCACAGTTTTCACTCCACCTTATCGTTTGCACTCTTTGTAACATGGCTATGCGTCCCATAAACATCCTTTAGTCCGGCAGGGCGAGATGTACAAGGCGTACCTTGGAGCCTATACTCGGCAGCGAACGCGAGGACGACGATATCTTCGTCGGCACCCTGCTCATCCCTTGCGCCTCTGGGGCCGCGTTGACGCGCCGCGATCTGTCCGGGCCCCGATCCGGTCGGTGGTGGTGCCGGGACGGACGCGACGTAACGCCTTGCAGGCTCACCATCGGCCAAGGCCTATTGGACGTTAGATCCCATTCTGATCTCCACCTTTGACTCCGACTCGACCATACCTTCGGTACTGCTCACACACGTCCCTTCCCCATTTTGGAGATTTCAGCCACCGTGAATCCTGAATGCCTCTTCTTGCCGACGAAGATCGGCACCCAGGCGGCGTTGTTCCAACATTGGTTGGTCGACATGCCCTTGAGATGGCGTGAGAGCCGGGCGTGCTGGGCGGCGAGGTAGGTGTTCTTTGTCCTTGTCGCCGCACGGGCGGCCTCGATGAGGGCGTTGCGCAAGGACTTGTTCCCGGGACGGGAGCGAGCCGGCTTGCGCTTACCCGCGCTCTCGTTCTGTCCGGGCGTCAATCCAGCCCATGACGCCAAGTGGTCGGCAGAAGGGAAGTGCGAGACGTTTCGCTATCAATAGGTCAGGGGTTCGAATCCCCTCGCCTCCACCAAGATTCAATGGCTTAAGATAGCGGTTTTCGGGGATCCGGCCTTGCGCCTTGCAGGGCCGGTTTTCTGCGTTTGCTAACGGATTTGCTGACGCTTTTCGCATGCACCATGTTGCGTTATGAAGCGGATGCATGCAAGCTTCATACGGTAATCCGTAGGTAGATTAGCAGGACGGCGGCGCCTCACGAAGGCACCGCCGTCCTGGGCGTCTGTAGGAGTCACTCGATAGTCAGAGTGGAGTCAGGCGCGGGGGGCGCCGCCTCGAACACGCGGGCGCGCAGCCACTCCAGGGCGGCGCAGCCTGTGAAGTAGAGGGCGGCGATACAGCCCGCAGCAGGCAGCGATGTCGCAAACGCTGGCCAAGCCGAAGGTACCGACGGAGCGAAGGATCCATAGTCGTAGAAAATCGGGTCCAGCCTTGGGAAGAGATTGAAGGCGATGAGCAGCGCAACGAGCAGACCTGTCGTGGCCACGCCGGCCGTGAGCGGATGGCGGAGGGGCGGTGCCTCGCCGCCTCTGAACCAAGGCAGGCGCTCCGCCGCGAGAAGGGCGGCCACCGAGATCGCGGCTGAAAGGAGTACGCCGAAGAGGCCAAGTCCAGCGGCGCCGGATGAGTAGAGGAGGGCGAAGGCGAGCCCGCCGAGGGCGCCTGCGCCGGCGTAGACCCAGGCGCGGGGGAGGAGCTCGCTCCACGCGATGCCGGAAGATACGGGCTGGCGGGCCTGCAAGCGGTAGAGGAGTGTCGCGAAGGAGCGTAGGTGGAGAAGCCCCCACGCGATCGACCAGAGAAGGAGCAGCACGCCGTAGCCGTCGGGTGCGGCTGGGGTGCCCAAGCAGCCGATCGCCCAGAGGAGGACGACGAGCGTCACCGCTACCGGCCAGAGGGGGCGGTGCGGCCGCTCCAGGTCACGAAAGCGGCGGACGAGGATCTCGGCTGGTCCGAATACCTCCATGGCCTTGCGCTCGGCGTCGTCCGCAGCCAGTCCCTCGTCAAGGAACTGTTCCTTGAGGCAGAGGAGGTGGTCACGGACCTCCCGCCTCAGCTCGCGAGCGCGGCGGCGGCTTCGCAGGCCTTCCGCGACGTCCTCGACGTACTCATCCCAAAGCAAGGGCATGTCCCTCCGTTCCAGCCAGTACGGACTGTGTGGCCCGCACCTCGGACTCGAAGCGGGCGAACTCGTCAGCGTAGCGCGTCTGCCCCAGCACCGTGAGGGCGTACACCTTACGGCGGCGTCCGTCCGCCTCCTGCCAATGGCTCTGGATCGCGCCCTCCTCCTGAAGCTCGTGGAGGAGAGGGTACAGAAGTCCCTCGCCGGGCTGGAACACCCCGCCGGAGCCCTCTACGATGCGTCGCGCGATGGCGTACCCGTGCAGCGGAGACTCGCGCAGCACGCCGAGGACCAGTAGTACGAGCCGCCTTCCGGACGCCTTCCCATCGCTCATCACCGTCCCAACACCTCCTTCTTTGATGCATCCAATATATAGGTAACAGGTACGGGAAGTAAAGAGCCCTGGCCTGGGTGGAGCGCTTTGCCGTGCCCGGAACGTACGATTTCATGGGTAATCGAGTTCGCACGGGCTGCGAGACGGTGGCGCCTGCGCAAACGGCGAAAGCACCAACAAGGGCGCACTCCCTTGCGGCGCTTTATGTAGTTGGGCGCACTTACCTGCGAAGTGTATCGGAGCGCATGGACTGGGGCCGTGATACCTTGAGTGCGCATGGCGTGCTACAGCACCTTCTTCCTGTATCTAGGAGGTCCGCTGTCACGTACTGACGAAATCACCCGAATCAGGGCATTCAGGGAGCGATGGCATTGCGCCGTCTTCGCACAGGGTTGCTTGGGTCGCTCGCCGTCGTCGCGCTGTTCGCTGGTGGCTGCGGAGGCGTGAGCGGGCACGGCCCTACGGCTGCCGAGACCGGGCACAAGCTCACACAGCCTGCGAAGCACGTGTCGCCACCGACCGTGAATCCTACCCCTGCGACGCTTCACATCGCGTCGCATGTGCAGGCGACTTTTACCGGTAGCCCGGCAGCGGAGTACGACCTCACGGACGTGGCGATGGTTTCCCCAACGGTGGGCTATGCCGCGGGAACGGGACTGATGGCCGCTGAAGGCTCGACCATACTCGAAACGACCGACGGCGGCCTTCACTTCGAGAGGCTCTTCTACACGCCGCAAGGCGTGGCGGGGCTTGCTGTGCCGGACTCCAGCCACGTATTCATCCTTGAAAACAACTTTACGGCGTCCCATGCAGTCACTGCGACGTTGCAGGAACTCTTGGACGGCAGTGCTACGCCAGTCACGCTCTGGACCGGAAACGGCATCGGCGCCGGATCCCTGAGTTTCCCCACGGCGGTAGACGGGTTCATCGCAGCGGGGACGGGCACTCTTCAGTCCAAGGGCGAGCTGCTCGTGACCACGGATGGCGGAAGGACGTGGACTCCCTTTCCCGACCCGTGCGGCTGGCCCGGCGGAGGAGGGCCCGCGCTGGGCGGCGTCTCCTTCGTGAACGCGCAGGACGGGTGGCTCCTCTGCAGCGGCCAGCCGGGAGCAGGGAACCAGGGGAAGGCCCTTTACCAAACCGTGGACGGCGGACGTCACTGGAGCGAGATCGCCTCCACCGGTCCGAACTGGACGTCCGGGTCATTGCCGATCGGCGGATACGTGAGCGCCATCGACTTCACGAGCTCCGAGGCAGGTTACATCGGGCTCAACCGCTTCGGAATCCTGCGCACCACAGACGGCGGCAAGACCTGGAGTCAAGTCTATACGAATGTTGTCCCGCCCGGCAGCGATCAGGACTTCTCCGTGGGTTTCCTATCCAATGGCTTCGGCTGGCTCCTGGCCGGAGAGGGGCCCCCGCTCTCGGTCACCAGCAACGGTGGTGCGAACTGGCAGCAGGTCTACCCACCACCCGTTCCGCAGTTTGGTATGTCTCTGGTCGGAACGGATGAAGTGCTTGGACTGGAGAGCGGGCCGAATCAGCGGTTCGTCGTCAGTACCGACGGGGGCGCCCAGTGGAGCGCGGGCTCCAGGCTGCCCTTCAGTTCCTCTTCGATGCAGGCGTTCACATCCTCCGACTTCGTTGCAGCGGGACCGAATGGCGTTGAATTGACGAGCGACGGCGGCGCCAACTGGTCAGCTATCCAGCTTCCCTCGGGATGGACGACGCAGCGCGTCGGCTATTACCAGCCGACCGCTGGCTGGGTAGTGGCTAACCAAAGCAACGGACTCCAGGACATCTTTGCCTGCTCGGCGACCTGCAAGCCATTGCACGTACCCTTCACGCCCACCTTCGTACAGGCGACCGGGGCAGAGTCGGGACTTGCCCTCAGCCGTGGACCGAGCGGCACGTTTGTGCTCTACCGCACGACAAATGGCGGCAGGCACTGGACCGGGCGTGCACTGCCGTCCGCGTTCTCCGCTGGCGAGGGATCGGCTGGAGTGATCGGCCTCGGTGCGGCGGGAAGCGTGTGCTGGCTCTACACGAACTTCGACGTGCTGCTCAGCGCCGACGGCGGCGCGACCTGGAAGGAGATCACGGCGCCACCGGAAGACGTCATCACCGCCGCTGTGTTCACGTCCGCCGGCCACGGTCTGATCGAGGCGGAGAGCGGACCTGCCGGCACGCGGTTCTGGAGCACGTCGGACGGCGGCACCCAGTTCCAGTTGGTGCACTAGCCGCACACCGTCCATGACTGCTTGTCTGGACACCCGGTGCAGTTCTCTACCGGCCGACCCTGCGTATGCCGTCCCCCCCTGCACGGCGGACGCTGATCTTCAGCGGCGTCGCTGGCCAGCCGCTCATTTATGGTCAGACGAACGGAGACCTCCTCTCACAGGTCGTCTTCCCGACGCAGAGCGGAGCCGCGGTGATCGAGATCTCGGCTGCTCCGAAGTCCCCATAGCCGCCAGCTAGGTTTTGATATGGCAGTGCGGTGCAAAGGCATCCATGACTCAGAGTTGCTGTGTATACCCTGCTGGGGTATGATGCAGTGGCTCACGGCCTTCCCCCAGTCGAGGTGGATCCAATGGCACGGGTGTTGATCATCGATGACGATGAAGACGTGCAAGCGGTTTTGGGCCGATACCTTTCTCGGGACGGCCATGACGTCGCCTCCGCCCTTTCGGGGCATGCGGCACTGGAGTGCGTCGAGCGCGGCGCCGATGTCGCGCTGCTCGACCTTACCTTGCCGGACCTGGACGGACTCGAGATCCTTCGCCGGCTCCGCGCGACCGATAGCCGCCTGCCCGTCCTGATCCTGTCGGCGCGCGGCGAGGAGGCAGACCGTCTGCTCGGCCTCGGCCTTGGCGCAGACGACTATGTCGTAAAGCCATTCTCCCCGCGTGAGATCTGCCTGCGCGTCGCGGCACTGCTCCGCCGCCAGGCTCCCCCGTCTGAAGACGATCGTTCCGAATACGCCAATGTTTTCCGCTGGAACGGCATCGAACTCCGGACCGAAGAGCATCGCGTCTTCGCCGGGAAAGACGAAGTGTCTCTCACGCCACGCGAGTTCGACCTGCTGCTCCTGCTTTTGCGCCACCCGCGTCAGTTGTTCTCGCGCCAGGCGATCCTCGCCGCCCTCTGGCCAGAGGGGTACGTCTCCGACCATGTGGTCGATGTCCACCTCGCCTCCCTGCGGCGCAAGCTGGGCGGTGCGATCCAGATCGACAACGTCCGGGGCGTCGGGTTCCGGCTGGGGGCAGGCGATTGACCTCCACCCCTTCGTAAACGAAGGGGATTCCCAGGGTCGCCCCGGGGGTTTCCTGCTTCAGCGGAGCGTGCCGGCACTCGTGCGCGCCGGTCTTACAGCCCCTCCACAGGCAGCTGCCGCAAGCCCTGCGGCCAGGATGTTCTGCGCGGAGTTGATGTCGCGATCATGGGATCTCCTGCACCTCGGGCAGGTCCAAAAGCGAACGGAGAGAGGGAGGTCATCGAGAACATGCCCGCAAGCATGGCACTGCTTGCTACTCGGATAGAACGTGTCGATCTGTACGAACGTGCGCCCGTACCAGGAGGACTTGTATCTGAGCTGTCGCAAGAGTTCGCCCCAATTGGCGTCAGCGATCGACTT
>JAKAPV010000153.1 GCA_021806845.1 Bacillota bacterium
ACGTGTCGCGCAGCGGCTCCGCGCTCGCGTTCATCGACGACCCCGACGGATACGAGATCGAGCTCCTGCAGCGCGCACAGCGATGACGCGGCTCGAAGACGACTTCTGCGACATCGTGCGCAAGGCGCGCTTCGGACTCTCGCTCGGGGAGGAGGAGGCTGCGCGCAGCGCCGGCATCACGACGGGGAGGCTGCGGGACCTGGAGGCCGGCGCTCAGCCGTCGGCGCATGAGGTCGAGCGCCTGGCGGAGGTCCTCCGCCTGCGAGGGGGGCCGCTCCAGGCGATCGCGACGGGCGGCTGCGCTCCGCCGCAGGTAGCCCGCAGCTTTGGCGGCTGGACCGTCACTCCTGTGTTTGCGGAGGACGTCGGCGCCTACTGCTACGCCGTCGCGTCTCCCTCCGGCCGCTTCGCCGTCGACGCGGGCGGCGGCCTTCTAGGGATCCGAAGGGCGCTCGGCGGAGAGCCGCAGGCAGTCCTCCTGACGCACGGGCATCGCGACCACGTCGAGGCGCTCGCCGCGTTCGGCGCGCCGGCCTACGCCCACCCGTCGCTCGCCGCCGCGGTCGGCGGCACCGCGCTTTCGGACGGCGAAGAGATCTTCGGCCTGCGGGCGCTCCACTGTCCCGGACACAGCCCTGACATGCTGACCTTCGCCGGTCCCGGCTTCGCCTTCGTGGGCGACACGCTGTTCGCAGGTTCGCTCGGCCGCGCGCGCGTCGCGGAGGAGTATCCCGCGCTCCTCGAGAGCGCCAGGCGCATTCTCTCGCTGCCGCCCGATACGGCGCTCTTCGCCGGTCACGGCCCGCCCACGACGGTGGCGGCGGAGCGGCTGCAAAACGCCTTCCCGATATAGACTGCGGGTCCACGGCCAGGGGGTGGAGGAAGAGTCGTGCAGATCTGGCGCGGCGCAGCGGTGCGCGATGCGATCGGTCGCAGCCTCGGCCCGGACGCGGTCGTCGTCGGGCGGCCGGGCCGTCCCAGCCCGAGCTGGCTTGCCGGCCTGCCGTTCGGCCCGGACCAGTTCTTCCTGGGCGGCGCCTCGGGGCCGCTCGGCGGCGACGATCTGCCGCAACTGCTGCAGGCGATCCTCGCGGAACTCCCGGCGTCCGTTCGCCGCATCTACCACTACGACCCGACCTGGTCCGACGACGTGGATCGCGCCTTCCAGCAGGCTGGCTTCCATGACTTCGTCCACCGCTACACCATGTCGCGCGCTCTCCCGGCGCCGCTCCACCCGGAGCCCGCGCGGCTCACGCTGGAAGCGCTGGAGTCTGCGAACGAGGCTCTCTTCGTCAGCGCGTACGCGTCCTGCCTCGTGGACTGCCTCTCTCCCATGTCGCTCGAAGACCTGGTCGATCCCGGTGCCGCGCTGCGCTTCCAGATGGGGCAGGAGCACGGACCGGGAGGGCGGCAGTGGCTGCTCGGCCGCACGGAAGCGGGGGAGGTCGCGGGCCTCGCGCTCCTCGACCGCTACGGGCCGCTGGAGAGCGACTGGGTCGTAACCTTCGTCGGCACTACCGCCCCGTTCCGCGGCAAGGGATACAGCCGGGAACTCCTGTCGGCCGCGGCGCACCGCGCTACCAGGGCCGGCGCCAGGACGCTCTACCTTGCGGTTTGCCAGCAGAACCTGCCTGCGGTGGCCCTCTACCGAAAACTCGGCTTTCGCACCCGCGAGTCCTACAGGGTGTACCGCAAGGCAGGTCAAAGCAGTGGGCCGCCTCTGTCCGGCTGAGGAGATTCGCAGCCAACCAGTGTGGCGCCACTGCGCCCGCAACATGGAGATAAGGTCACCAGGTTCCTTCTTGCGCCCGGCACGCGGCAGGCCGGAGCCAGCTCGGCAAAGCGTTGGAACTCGCGACCAGGATCCACCGGATCCTCGACGACTACGGAGATGCGGCTCCGCGGCGGCAGCACGGCGACGATGAAGTCACGTGGCGAGGCTGGTCGATGCGGTGCGCAGGAAGGTGGACACGCAGCGCCCTGGTGCGCGCTGCCCTGGCGTTTGGTGCAGGACGCTAGCCTGCACGGTTCGCCTCCTTACGGAGGAAGCCGGCCTGCTCAGGAGCGGAAGAGGCTTCTCAGAATGAAGAACACGTTCGCCGGGCGCTCTGCGAGGCGACGCGTGTAGTAGGCGTACCAGTCGGTGCCGTACGGCACGTAGCAGCGGACGCGGTAGCCCTGCTGGGCGAGTTCGCGCTGGCGCTGCATGCGGATGCCGTAGAGCATCTGGAATTCGAAGCGGTCGAGGGGGATGCTGCGCTCCTTCACCCAGCCCTCGATCTCCTGGATGATGTTCTCGTCGTGGGTTGCGATGGCGACATACTGGCCGGCACGCAGCGCCATGTCGACAAGGCGCAGGTAGTTCTGGTCCACGTCCGACTTCTGCGGGAGCGCGACGGAGGGCGGCTCGAGGTAGGCGCCCTTGACGATGCGCACCGTAACACCCGCCGCCTGCAGCATCGACAGGTCGTTCTGCGAGCGGTAGAGGTAGGACTGGAGCACGGTGCCGATGCGCGGATAGGTCTTGCGGAGATCGTGGACCATGGCGAGCGTCGCGTCGGTGTGCAGCGAATCCTCCATGTCGATGCGGACGAAGTTGTCCGTCTCCTGTGCCGCGGCCACGATCCGCAGCATGTTGGCGTGACACTCGTCGAATCCCACGTCAAGTCCCATTTGTGTGAGCTTGATCGACACGTTGGCGTCCACCTGCGCGGAGTGAATCGCATGGAGGATGTCGACGTACATGTCGGCCTGGCGTGCGGCCTCCTCCGCAGTGGTGACGCTTTCTCCAAGGTGGTCGAGCGTGACGGTGATGCCGGTTGCGTTCAGTGAGCGGACGACGTCGATGGCTTCTTGGAGCGTGTCGCCGGCGTAGAACCGGCGGGCGCCCAGGTACCGTCCGTAGCGCTGGACAAACCGCGAGAAGGAAGGCGAACCTGCGACCTTGAGGATGAACTGGCGCATGAATTGCGAACTTTGCACCGGTTGGCCGTCCTTTCCAAAGGACAACGTGCGGATATCTAGAATCCGCCGAACATGATAGCACTCGTGGCAGAAGCCGACTAGGTAGGCATTCTGGGATACGCATCGGCCGGGCACCGGGTCCCAATAAAAGGTTATTCCGACCTGGAACGCACTTCGCTATATTTCGTCAAGTAGATGCACAATTAGACAAAAGTTTATTAGGGTGCGGCTTGGTTGGCGCCAACGTAACCAGTATTCCGCGTGCTGTCCAGGTGAAAGGAAGGGAATTGCCAATTGGCCGAGGTAAACAGTGGCTATCCTCGCAGGAGGCCTCGGCCCAATGGCCGGGATGCGCGCCTCGACCCGGCGTTGGCCGAAGCGGAGGCAAGGGGGACCGGCTTGACGACGATTGGTATGCGCATCCGTGCGCTGCGCCAGGAGGCAGGGTGGACCCAGCAGGAACTGGGGGCGCCCGAGTTCTCCAAAGCGTACATCAGTCAAATCGAAAGCGGCCGGATCACTCCGTCCCTCGCCACCCTTTCGGTCATCGCTTCGAAGCTGGGTACGTCCCTGGAGGCACTGTTGCCGCAGGGCGACCAAGGCCATCGCGAGCAAGATCTCGAGCGCCTGTGGCGAGCGGCCGAACGCTTGCAGGAGCATGGAGAGCACGCGACGGCGGTCGATCTTGTGGAGCAGGCCGCGCGGCTCAGTGCCGCGAGCCAGGACCCGAAGCTGCGCGGTGAGGGCCATCTGCGGTACGCCATTGCTCTTTGGGAAAGCGGGCACGCTACGCAGGCGCTCGACGAGTGCGAGGAGTCCATCGAGGCGTTCGGAGGTGCAGGCGACAGCCAGCTCCTGGGCCGTGCCTACAATGTGGCCGGCCTCATCTACCGGGACCTCGGAGAATGGGCCGCCGCCCGGCGGTACTTTCTCAGGGCGCTCCGCCTCTTCCCTCGGCGCGTCGTGTGGCACAGCAGGGTACTGCTGAACCTCTCGATGCTGCTGGCACGGGCCGGCAGCTTCAAGGAGGCGGCTGACTACAGCCGTCGCGCCATCGAGCTCACGCACTCCTACGGCGATGGGGAGCAGGAAGCCAAGTCGCGCATCGCCCTGAGCTATACGCTCATCGAAACCGGAGACCCCACCCGTGCATTGCAGGAACTCGACACTGCGGACCGGCTCTTGCGGGCCGCAGGCAAGCAAGACCTCGTCCGCCTGTGCCGGCACAACCGCGTGATCGCGGCACACCGGCTGGGCCTCAAAGGAGCGGATGAAGACCTTCTGGCGTGGCTGCAGGAGGTAGAGGAGATCGGCCACCGTCAGGTTGCCAGCGCCCTCTACGAAGAACTGTGCAGACAGGCCATGCGGGAAGGCAGGTTCCGTGCAGCCGCCGACTACGCGGCGAAAGGAATCGGCCACGCCCGTGCCCTGCACGCCAGACCGCACGAAGCGCAGTTGCTGGCCCTGCAGGCCGAGGCACTGCTGCGTGACGGCGACGTCGCAGCCGGTACGGTTGCTTTCATCCAGGCCCGCGACCTGTTCGCCATGCTGCGGCAAGGCCCGGCCCTTGCATCTACCATCCGCACTCTCTCCACGCTGGCCGGGAAGGACAGCACCCTGCAGATGCTTCTGCAGGTACCACCAAGGGATGAAAATGGAGGTTGAACGGCATGCGTAAGCTGATTGCGGGCTTCGGTCTCCTTTCGGTGATCCTGGTTGGCGTTGCTGCGATCGCCTCGGCGTCACCCGTGCTTCCGCCGGATGAATACAGCACGCCGGCACCGCACGTCGTCGCATACGCGACGACGACGACATCCTCCCCCGTGCTGCCGCCCGACGAGTACTAAAGCAGACAACAGCTGGCCCCGGGCAGATGCCCGGGGCCTTCTTTCGCTTATTATCTTCCGTCCAGGGTGTCGACGAGTCTGCGCACCAGGCGGATGTGCTCGATCCGGCCGTAGCGCCAGCCCTTGTCGTACAGGGCGACCGTCTCGACGTCGCCGCGGTGGTCGAACTGCCAGATGCGAAGCTGGGCGATCCGTCCGCGTCCCTTGTAGAGCGTTCCGCGGTTGAGTCCGTAGCTGACGGGCCCCCGCGTGAGGCGAGCCATGAAGCCGTACCGGCCCATGTGACCGGCGACCACGCCATCTTCCTCGAACCTGCGTGAGAACATGAGATCAACTCCCGCACCAGTTATTCCCTGCGTTGCGGGAGGATAGACGCACACTTCAGGGCTCCCCGCGTAGCGTATGAGCGGTCTGCAAGGAGGCGTTGCGCACGTGGAGCAGGTGGAGGACCCTCGTACGGAACTCTTGGGCCGCGACTGGGAAGCCATGACGGCGCAGGAGGCGATCGCCTGGGGGAGCGAGCGGTTCGGCTCGAGCATGGTCTTCGCGTCGAGCTTCTCTCTGGAGGACGTCCTGCTGATCGACATGGCCAGCCGTGCCGGCTTGCGCCCGCGGGTCTTCTACCTTGACACGGGAGTGCTGTTTCCCCAGACCTACGAGTTGATCGGCCGGATCGCGGAACGCTACGGCATCGAACCGGAGCGTGTGCTGCCCGAGCTCACCCTCGAGCAGCAGGCGGAGCGGCACGGGGAGAAGCTCTGGCAGAGCGCGCCCGACAAGTGCTGCGCGATTCGCAAGGTCGAGCCCCTGCGCCGCTACCTCGCCGAGGCAGAGGCGTGGGTGACCGGCATCCACCGCGACCAGTCGCCGACGCGGGCAAACGCTCCCCGCGTCACCTTCGACGAGTCGTTCGGCCTCGTGAAACTGAATCCGATCGTGGACTGGACGACCGATGACGTGCGCCGCTACATCGCGGAGCACAATATCCCTTACAACCAGATGCACGACCAGGGGTATCCCAGCATCGGCTGCATCCCATGCACGCGGCCGGTCCGTCCCGGGGAGGACGCGCGCGCGGGACGCTGGTCCGGGTTCCAGAAGACGGAGTGCGGCTTGCACGGGCGCTGAGGCAAAGGAACTGCTGTCTGAGGGGAAGAATGAGGCGAGGAGTCCAAAGGAGGTCTCCTCGCATGGCTTACCGGATCCTGGCACCGCTGATCACACCGCGCGACGCAAACGGCCGCCTCGACATCGCGGGGCTGCAGCGCAACGTATCGCGGCTTGCCGCGACATCGCTCGACGGGTTTCTGGCCCTGGGGTCATCGGGGGAGTACATCTACCTGCGAGAAGAGGAGCGGCTTGCCGTCGTTTCTGCCGCCGTGGAGGCGGCCGGCGGCAAGCCCGTGCTTTCGCAAGTCGGGGCGGAGACCACCGCCGACGCGCTGCACCTTGCAGAGGGCAGCATTGCGCGCGGGGCGGCGGGACTGCTCGCCGTCACACCGCACTACTACACGCCGCAGCTGCGGGGCGCAGCCCTGGACGCGTTCTACGGCGCGGTCGGGCAGGTGGGCCCCGTCCACGTCTATCACATCCCGTCCTACACAGGTGCGCAGCTCGATGTAGTCGACGTCCTACGCCTCTCTGCGCTCCCCGGCGTCGTGGGCATGAAGGACTCCTCGAGCAACCTCTCCATGATGGTCGAGGTGCTCGCCGCGCGCCCGCAGGGCTTCACCTACTACGTCGGATCCGGTGGAGCGCTCCCCGCGGCGCTCGCGCAGGGGGCAGACGGCACCATCGCCGCGCTCGCGAACCTCTTGCCGGACGCCATGCGCACTGCGGCCGACAAGCTCCTCGCCGGCGACGTGCAGTCGTCTGCACGGCTGCAGGCGCCGCTCGCGCGCCTGAACGCGCTCGTGACGAGGCGGCACGGCATTCCGGGGCTCAAGTACGCTGCGGCGCGCCTCGGGTTCGCTGCAGGCGACCCGGTGCCGCCGCTGCAGCCGCTCGGTGCGGAGGCGCGCGGGGAAATCGACCGGGCCCTGGGCGAGATCGCCGAGTGAACCGTCGGGCGCTCTTTGCCCTGAGCTTCGGGCACTTCACGGCCGACCTCAACTCGGGCACCGTGACGGCGCTCTTGCCGCTGCTCTCGTCGCTCTTCGCCCTCAACTACCAGGACGCGGCGCTCGCGGTGCTGGTGTCGAGCCTGACATCGTCGGTCATCCAGCCGCTCTTCGGTCTGATCACGGACCGCCATCCGATGCCCTGGCTGCTGCCAGCGGCACTTGGCATCGCGGCGGCGGGGACGGCCGCCTACGCCCTCGCTCCGAGCTACGACGCCTTTCTGGTGCTCGTCGCGGTCGCGGGGATCGGCGTCGCCGCCTTTCACCCGATCGGCGCCTCGAGCGCCTATTTCGCGGCCGGGGAGCGCAAGGCATCGGCGATGAGCATCTTCTCCGTGGGAGGGAACACCGGCTTTGCCTTCGGACCCCTGCTGGCCGCGGCGGTCACCCACGTCTGGGGCCTTCTCGGCATGCTCGTCTTTCAGAT
>JAKAPV010000154.1 GCA_021806845.1 Bacillota bacterium
GGCGACGCGCTGCTGATCACGCCGACGGCGACGGACTACATGAAGTTGAGGAATGAAGACTTCGTCCTCGTGGACCTCGGCACCGGACAGGCGGCGCACGGCCAGCCGTCGAGCGAACTGCCGCTGCACCTCGCGGTGTACAGGGCACTGCCGCAGGTGCAGGCGATCTGGCACGATCACAGCCCCTTCGCGGTGGCGGCGGGACTCGTCACGGACGAGGTCCCGGTGTACACCGGCGAGGGCCACGGCCTGATCGGACAGTGCCTGCCGGTCGCGCCGTACCTGCCGTCCGGCAGCCGCTCGCTCGCCGACGCCGTCGCCGGCACGCTCCGGGAGACCGGGGCCGGGGCCTGCCTCATGAAGAACCATGGTGCCGTGGCCGTCGGTCCAAGCCTGTTCGCCGTGTACTGCGGGGCGATCGCGCTGGAGGAGGCGGCGATGCACTTCCTGCTCACGCGCGGCTTGGGGCCAGCCTCGCTGCCCCCCGAGGAGGCGCGGGCGATCCGCGCCGCCTTCGCAAGCTACCACATGCACTAGCCTCGAGCGCCACCGCAAAAGGAGCCGCCCCCCGCCAAACGATCGGCGGCGGGCGGCTCCTTTCGCGGTATCCGCCGCACAGCCTTCGGCATAGGATGCAACGGGCAGACGTCTGGCCAAGGGCCGGGAGGCGGGTGGACGGATTTGGATCTGACCGGCCGTGTAGCGCTCGTCACGGGGTCGAGCAGAGGAATCGGCCGTTCAATCGCCGAGCGTTACGCAAGCGCTGGAGCGCGCGTCATCGTGCACTGCGCCCGCTCGCATGCAGAGGCCATGGCTGTCGTGCGCGGCATCACGGAGCGCGGGGGAGAAGCGCTCGCGCTCTTCGCGGATGTCGAAGAGCGTCAGGCGGTGCAAAGGCTCTTCGAGGACATCGACGCCGCTTACGGACGGATCGATGTCCTTGTCAACTGCGCCGGCCGCAATCGCGACGTCCCGTTCCTCGAGATGACCGACGAGGACTTCGCCGTGACCTACCAAAGCCAGCTGCGCGGCACCATCCTCTGCTCGCAGGCGGCGGGTCGCAGGATGCTCTCGCAGGCCGGCGGCTCGATCATCACGATCGGAGCCGCCACCGGTGTGCGCGGGCGAAGGAACGGCGCCAACTACTGCGCGGCCAAGGCGGGCGTGATGGTGCTCACGAAGGTCATGGCGCTCGAGCTCGCACCCACGGTACGCGTCAACTGCCTCGTGCCGGGGTATACGGAGACCGATGAGGTACTGGACCGCTTCAACCTGCGCGACCCGCGGAAGCTTGCTGCACACGTGTCGGGCATCCCGCTCGGCAGGCTCGCTTTGCCCAGCGACATCGCGGAATGGGCGCTCTGGCTCGCTGCGGGCGCACCGCACACCACGGGACAGCTGCTGTATGTGAACGGCGGTGCCTACATGGGCTGAGGCGGGGTGGGAAGAGGTTGCCTCCCTCCTCTCCAGCCCCGAAATTTGTCCGGCAGGCGAGCGATCCTCGCGAGGCACGCTCCGCAGGCCGCGGGCACCAAGGACAAGCCTTGTGGCCCGTCCCGCACGCTTGGCGCAGTCTCAGGCGGGGGGGGGCGCCTCCTGTCGAATGCGGTCCGGCTGCATCCGCCGCCGCCCGACAGGTGGCCCGACATTCTGCGGGGCTGTTCGCGCCCTAGGCGAACTGCGGCAGGAAAGCGCGATGCGCCGCGATCAGCGCGTCGAGACAAGTCTTCGCCTGCTGGCGGTCCCCGATCAGCGGGTGCACCTGCGCGGCCTCGAGCAGCGCCTCCCGGGAGCCCGCGCGGGCGGCCTGCACCGTCAGCAGCTCGTAGTCCTTCACGCTGCGCACGAGACCTCGCGGACCCGGCGGCAGCGGGGGGCAGGGGAGCGGGTGGACGCCTTCGCCGTCGACGCGGCAGGTCAGTTCCCCCACCTCATGGGGCGCGAGGATGTCCGAAGCGCCTTGGCTTGCCACATTCAGCACGAGCTCCGCCGGCGCTCCGCCGGCCAGCGCGGACATCGCCTTGAGCGCGAGCCCCTCGTAGCCTTCCTCGCGGAAGATCGTATCGGCGGTGATGCCGCGGTCGTGTTCCGTACGCGTCACGTCCGCCATGTAGCTGTTGCGGCGCTCTGCCAGGATCGCGCGGTAGCACTGGATCGCCTCGTCCGCGCCGCCCTGCGCCAGCGCTGCTCCGACCTCGCGGTAGATGCGGGCGTTCCAGTCTCGCACCATCTCGCCGCGCGTGCGCTCCGACCCGAGTTCGCGCGCGAGGGACGCCTGCCGGAAGTAATAGTAGTAGAGGTACTCGTTCGGCAATAGGCCAAGGCCCCGCAGCAGATCGGCCCCGAAAAAGCCGAGCGAGCGGACGTGCTCCGCGAGGCGCGGCGCGTCCGAGAGGAGGTCACCCAGGCGCTCTGTGCCGCCGGCGCGCACCGACTGCACCCAACCGAGATGGTTGAGTCCCTGGTAGCCGATCGTCGCATCCTGCTCGTCTGTCCCGAGGAAGCGGCAGAGTTCGGTCTTGAGCCCCGAAGGCGCGTCGCACAGGCCGATCGCCCGCGGGTGGCCGTGCTGATGCAGCGCCTCGACGATCAGGCCGGAGGGGTTCGTAAAGTTCAGAAACCATGCCCCGGGCGCGAGCGCCGCGATGCGTTCCGCGAGGTGGAGGGCGAAGGGGATCGTGCGCAGCGCCATCGACATGCCGCCGATCCCGGTCGTCTCCTGACCCAAAAGGCCGTACTGGAGCGGGATGCGCTCATCTGCGATGCGTCCCTCCGCCCCGCCGATGCGCACCGCGGAGAACACAAAGGAGACGCCCTTGAGCGCGCTGTCGAGATCCCGAGCGACCTCGACCCGGACGCCCGCCGCGTGGCGGCGGCGCAGCGCTTCACCCAGGCCCTGCATGATGTGGGCGCGCTCTGGGTCGAGGTCATACAGCCGGATCTCCGCAAGGCCGATCTCGGACGCCCTGCGCAATAGTCCGTTCAGGAGGAGGGGAACGCGCACCCCGCCCCCGCCGATCACTGCAACGCGACTCGAGGACAACGCATTCGCCTCCTATGTATTCGGCCAGGCGAGGTCCGGCAGATCCCTGCGCGCCTGGGCGGGGGTGGGGGCGGCGGCGGTGCCGCCGAGCGCCCCGATCGAGAGACCCGCGGCGTACTGCCCGAGGCGGATCGACGCCGGTTCCCCAAAACCGTAGACACGTCCCGCCAGGTAGCCTGCATCGAACACGTCACCGGCTCCCGTCGTGTCGATCGCCTCCTTCGCCGCCGTCGGATGGTGGCGCACGCCGCCTGGGTCCGCGCGCAGGACGCCGTCCGCCCCGAGCTTCACGATGGCGGACGGCACGAGACGCAGGAGCGCAGAGGCCGCGGCGCGGGGATCCGGCGCACCGGTGACGAGCGACGCCTCGCGCGCGTTCGGAAGGTAGATGTCCGCGAACTGGAGCGTGCGGCGCAGCGCCTCGCTCTGCAGCCACTGGGGGTCCGTTCCGCAGTCCATCGACACGAAGCGCCCCTGGGCCCTGGCCTCCAGCGCGACCGCCTCCGCGAACGGTCCGCGGCAGGAAAGGTGCACGGTCTCGCACGCAGGGTATTCGCGCAGTGCGGCGAGGCCGACCTCGCGCAAGGCGTCATCGGCGGGGAAGCCCGCCGTCAGGAACGCCCGGTCGCCGGCGCGGTTCAGCGCGATCGTCGCCGGCGTACGCTGGGCCTTCCCGCGGATGAGCTCGACGCCCTCCGCCTGCAGCAGGCTCAGCAGGTATCGGCCCGGCCCGTCATCACCGACCGGTGCGGCGAGCGCCGCCCTGATGCCGAGCCGAGAGAGCGCCGCGGCGGCGATGGCGAAGCCGCCCGGGGCAAGCTCGATGGCGGCTGCGTGCAACTCCTCGCCGGGCTGCGGCAGGCGCTGCACGGGCGCCGCGACGACGTCCAGGAACGCCGGGCCGATCAACAAAACGTCCATGGGCCCAGCCTCCACTAGATGCCGATCTCAAAGCGCAGCCAGTCCGCGAGGGAGTCCCGGCGGGTTGCGGGACGCGCGACGCCGCCCTCGACGAACACCACGGGAGGCACGGGCACGCGGTTGTAGTGTGACGCCATGCTGTGGTTGTAGGCGCCAGTGTCGAGGGCAATGAGGTAGTCCCCTGGCGACAGGACCGGCAGGCGCACGCCGCGGGCGAGCACGTCTCCAGTCTCGCAGTGCTGACCTGCCACGTCGACGACCTCCGTCTCGTCGTCGCTGCTGCGTGCAGGAAGCAGCGACGGGTACGAGCCGTAAAGGGCGGGCCGCGGGTTGTCGGACATGCCGCCGTCGACGAAGAGATAGGTGCGCCCGTCACCGACGCGCTTGCGCCCTACGACGCGGTAGACGGTTACTCCGGAGGGCCCGACGAGGTAGCGCCCCGGCTCGAAGATGAGGCGCGGCAGCGGCTTGCCGAGGTCCAAGGCAAACGGCATGAGCCCGTCCCGCACCTGCTCCGCCACCTGGGCCGGCGTGGGGGCGCCGTCCTCTATGCCGAGGCCGCCTCCCATGTCCAGCTCCTGCGGCCACCAGCCCGTCTCCACGTGCGCCGTGGAGATGAACGCTCCCATGGCGTCCGCGGCGCGGCGGAAAGGCAGGAGGTCCGTGATGGCGGAGCCGATGTGCGAGTGCAGACCGCGCAGGTTGACCCACTCCTCCCGCAGCGCGCGGCGCACCGCCGCGAGCGCCTGGTCGTCGGCTGTCGAGATGCCGAACTGGCTGAGGGTCACGCTGGTCGAGAGGGAGGGGTGCGTATGCGGGTCGACGCCGAGCTGCAGCCGGAGCAGCACGTCCTGCTTGCGCCCGGCGGTGTGTGCCGCTTTCGCGACCGCGGCGATCTCGTCGAGAGAGTCGATCACCACGCGGCCGACCCCTTCCTTCGTGGCCAGCTGAAGCGCCTGCGGGGACTTGTAGACGCCATGGACGAGGATGCGCTCTGCGGGGAAGCCGATCCGCAGGGCGAACTCGAGTTCCCCCTGCCCGACCACGTCGAGCAGCATGCCTTCCTCGGCGACGAGCTTGGCGATCCGGCCGATCAGGAGGGCCTTCGAGGCGTAGGCGACGTTCTCGGCGCCGGCGGCGGCGGCGTAGTTGGCGATGCGCGTGCGCAGTTCGCCTTCATCCAGCAGATAGAGGGGCGTCCCGAAGGCGGAAGCGAGGTCCGGGATGCGGGCGCCTGCGATGCAGGCCACCCCATCCTCGTCGTAGGCTAGGCTGCGTGGCGGCAATCGGTATACCCCCCGGATGTGATGCTAGGAGCCTCCAGGCTCCGCCAGGCGGCCGGTGCGGGCGATCTCGCCGTAGCGTTCACCGCTCGGGCGCACGGTGCGGGCCTGTGTGTCTCGGTCGATGTGCACGAGTCCGAACTGGGGGCGGTAGCCCTCCGCCCACTCGAAGTTGTCGAGCAGCGACCAGTACTGGTAGCCGACGACCGGAATGCCCTCCCGCATCGCTGCACGCACGGCGGCGAGGTGGTCGAGCAGGTAGGCGAGGCGCTGGCCATCGTCTTTGGCGGCGATGCCATTCTCCGTGACCATGATCGGCAGCCGGAATTCCCTGAGGCCGCGCAGTGCGCGGGTCAGCCCCTGGGGGGAGATGGACCAGCCCATCTCCGTGCGAGGTTCGTCCTCAGATGCCAGGGGAACGCCCTGGGTTAGGCTGGTGACATAGCGCGTGCTGTAGTAATTGAGCCCGATGAAATCCTGGCTGCGGCGGATCGCCCGCAGATACCAGCGGTTGAAGAGGTAGTGCTGCAGGGCGGCGCCGCGCCGGTGGGCCGCAGACCCCTTGTCGAGGGGCTGGAAGTCGATCCAGTGCTTCGCGATGCCGAGCAGCATGTCCGGATGTCGCGCCCGGATGCGGTCATAGGCGGCCCGATGCCAGCGCACGAGCCGCTGTGCGGCGGCCACGGCTGCGGGGTACGACTTCCTGCCTGGCGGCCAGACGCCGTCGACATAGCCCATCAGAACAAGGATCATCGGCTCATTGATGGTGATGATGTAGCGCGCCGCTCCCTCGAGGGCGTCCGCGGCGGCGCCGCAGAACGCGGCAAACCGCTCTGTGCTGCCGGGCGCGAGGACTCCGCCCTTCTCGCTCAGCCAGCGCGGCAGGGTGAAGTGGTGCAGGGTGACGATCGGCTCGACGCCCTGCGCCCGGCAGGCGAGCGCCATGTCCCGGTAGTGCTCGAGTTCGCGGGTTTCGAAGCGGCCGGGCTCCGGTTCGATGCGGCTCCACTCCAGCGAGAAGCGGTAGGAGTTCAGCCCGAGCGAGCGCAAGAGCGCAATGTCCTCCGGGTAGCGCTCATAGTGTTCGCAGGCCGTGCCCGAGAGGTCCTTCGCACCGCCGGCGAGCTCCCAGTCCCACCAGTCGCAGTTGTCGTTGCCGCCTTCCACCTGGTGGGAAGAGGTCGCGGCCCCGAACAGGAACCCTTCGGGAAAGTCCCGAGCTGGCAAGGCGCTCCATCCCTTCTGGCCAAGGGTGTTCAGACACATTCCACACCGCGGGCCGGTAACCTGCGCGCGCCCCCGCCGCCGGCAAGCTGGCGAAGGACGATTGCCCACGTCGGCAGGATCCCGGGCCTCGCGCAAGAAACGTGACTATCGCGGCGCCTTGCGCCACACCTTTGACTCGGGAGGGAATCGCCATGCGCATGCTGCACACCCGCATCCGCGTCCGTGACCTCGAGCGCTCCGTCGCGTTCTACCGCGATGTGCTCGGCCTCGAGGAAGCGGGCCGCAGCGACTCGCCGATGGGCAACAAGCTCGCGTTTATGAAGGACAGGGATTCGGGATACGAGATCGAGCTCTGCTACCAGCCGCACAACCGGCCCTTCAGCTTTCCGGAGGACGTCTTCCACATCGCCTTCGAGGTCCAGGATCTCATGGCGCTCGGCGAGGAGCTCAAGGCGCGCAGCATCCCGTTCACGGACGGGCCGCACGTGTCGCGCACGGGCTCCGCGCTCGCGTTCATCGACGATCCGGACGGCTACGAGATCGAGCTCCTGCAGCGGGCCAAGGCATGAGCATCCTCGAGGACGACTTCTGCGACATCATCCGCAAGGCGCGCTGGGGTCAGGGGCTGAGTATCGCCGATACGGCGTCCGCTGCCGGGATCGGCGACCTGCGCCTGCAGGCGCTCGAATCCGGGCAGCTGCCCGGCGCCGCCGAAGTGGACCGCCTCGCCGGGGTGCTGTCGCTGCGCGCGGGGCCGCTACGGGCGATCGCCA
>JAKAPV010000155.1 GCA_021806845.1 Bacillota bacterium
TCCGCTGCTGCAGGAGGCGAGCACGTCTGCCGGCTGGTCCGTCGTGTCCATAGGCACAGGGCCGTGGGTCTTGATCAGCTACTCGACCGCATCGATGCCGCAATGGCCCGGATCGCACCTGACCTGGTGGAACATGGCCACCGGACAGATGCGTGTGGCCAAGCTGGGGCAACTGGATAGCATCCTGGCCACGGGCGCCGAGTTTGTGGTATCGGGTGGAACCGCCCCCGGCGTTTATAAGAGTGGACGGCGGATCGCAGTACTTCCGTCAGGCATGTTGGCGGGTGCCGCGGTGGGGACACAGGTTGCGGGCTGGCTGGACGGCAGACTCGGCACCTACAACGTGCTATCCCGTCAGTTTCAACCGGCGGGTCTCACAGTAATAGAGGGGCATCCGGTAAGCCTCCCGCTCTCCAAGGTCATGCTGTGGCTCCCGCGATGGGGCCCGACCCTGGCCGTGCAGCCTGGCGGACATCAACCCTGGCCCAACGCACATGCGCACTTGGCAGCAATTAGCGGGCAGTTCGCCCCTGCTGTAACGGAGCCTGGCCTGCTTGGCGGCGGCGGCGACACGTTCCTGGCCCGAATGGTCGGCAACTCTGTGGAGGCTGGCTGGCCGAACTCCCGAGGACAGTGGACCTGGCACCATGTGGGCACCTCCAGTTCACCCAACCTCCTGGTCATCCCTAACGGCATCTACTGGAAGGACAGCTCTGGCACTCACATATGGCTGCCCACGTCCGGTTAGAGCATCAGAGCGTTGCCGGCATTCGAGCAACAGACTCCAGGACGACCAAGCCGATGCCGACTCGTACGAGTCGGCATCGGCCAGAAGATCCGGCAGTCTTTGCAGTTCCGGCCCGTGTCCAGCTTCTTCTAGTTGCCAGTCCGCAAATCCTTGCTGGGTTCTGGAGGTTTGCGGAAAATCACGTCTGGCAAATCCTGCGTGGTGAAGGTGGGCTGTAAGGAAATGGAGGAAAGGGGCGTTCCCTTCTGGAAACCGGCAGTCGGTGCCGAACGCAGGGAGGGAATGCCTTGGCTGGCCTGCTCCTGATCATGGTCTACGCGGCCGAGGTCGCACTGGTTTTCGGGGCCGTCATCAGCATCTACCAGATCCGCAACGCGAGCCGGCAAACCGTCGATCTTCTGGCGGAGATCGCGCACCGGCTCGAGATGGTGGAGAGGTACGGCAGCGGCGCGAAGGCGGTCGAGCTGCTTGAGGAGCTGCTCCAGCGCCTGCCGGTGCAGGAGCGCGACTAGGACTGGATGCGGCCGTACGCGTGCAGGACGCGCAGATTCTCGAGGGTCAGGACGCCCTTCCACTCCACCCGCGCCCGCTCCCACACGTCTTCGTACCGGCCCCAGGCCCAGGTCGGCTCCCATGAACCGTCCTCTCCCTGTCTCTCGAGGAGATGTTCGAGGTTCCGATCTGGACACCGCTTCAGGAAGCGATGGAAACGACGAAGCGGCCGCGCACGCCGCCCTTCAGGATCCGCGAGAGAACGTCCGGCAGGTCCCGAAAGGCCACTTCCTCCGCGATCTCATCGAGGTGCGGCGGCCGCAGGTCGCGGGCGAGCCGCTGCCAGAGTTCCCTGCGGACTCCCATCTCGATGTAGGCGGAGTCGATTCCAAGGAGGTTGCAGCCGCGCAGGATGAAGGGGAAGACCGTTCCCTGGAAGCTGCCGCCGCCGGTGAGCCCGACGAGCGCCACGGACCCCCCCTGGTGGAGGCTGCTGAGCGCAAACGCGAGCGTCTGCCCGCCGACCGGGTCGATGGCCGCCGCCCAGCGCTGCTTGTCGAGCGGACGCAGCGTCTGCGGAGCGACATCAGAGCGGGAGATCACACGGGCGGCGCCGAGCGAGCGGAGAAAGTCGTGCTGCGACTCCTTGCCGGTGCTCGCCTCCACCTCGTAGCCGAGGTGCGCGAGCATCGAGACCGCGATGGAGCCGACGCCGCCCGTCGCCCCCGTGACGAGGACGGGCCCCTTTTCCGGTGTGAGGCCGTTTGCCTCGAGCCGGTGGAGCGCGATCGCGGCCGTGAGGCCGGCCGTTCCGAGGGCCATCGCGTGGCGGGCGTCGAGACCGGCAGGCAGCGGCACGGCCCAGTCCGCCGGAATGCGGGCGTACTCCGCGAAGCCGCCATGGTGCGAGACACCGAGGTCGTAGCCCGTCGCCAGGACGGAGTCGCCCTCTCGGAACCGCGCGTCGCTTGAGGAGACGACTGTCCCCGCGAGGTCGATCCCAGGGATCAAGGGGTGGCGGCGTACCACGTTGCCGCCTGGGATGCTGGCGAGCCCGTCCTTGTAATTGACGCTCGAGTAGGCCACGCGGATGAGGAGTTCACCCTCCATGAGGTCCTCAAGCGTCTTCTCCGCAAAACCGCAGCGGAAATCCCCGTCCTTCTCCACCCAGAGGGCGCGAAAGGCGTCGGGCAAGCGGATGCACCTCCTGCGCCACATGTTCCCCATCGTGGCGCGAGAGTCCTTGGCCCGCAGCGCGGAAATGCAGTGAGAAAGCTTCTGGAGGCGCAAGGGACTTGCCGTCGCCAGCGGGAACCATTCGCCCTATGCCAGTGCGCGCGGGAAGAAGGGGACTTGGTGGGCAGGGTCGTCGGTGCGAACGTATGCCTGGGCACGGGAACCACGCAGCGGCTGGGGTGGCCTGCTCCAGAGGAGGCCGGAGGACAGGTGGAGCTCCTCTACGACTACGGGCCCTCATTGTTGCCGCAGGGGCCCATGACGGGCGGGATGTGGCGATACCGCGACCTCCTGCCGCTCGGCGAAGGTGAGATCCTCTACCCGCTCCCGGTCGGCGGGACGCCGCTCCTCGCGCCGCCCGTGCTGCGGCGCGAGACGGGCCTCGAATATCTCTTCCTGAAAGACGAGACGCGCGGCCCGACCGGCTCCAACAAGGACCGGGCGACCGCGCTGGTGCTCGAGCACGCGCTGAGGACTGGCGCGAGCACCGTGACGTGCGCGTCGATGGGCAACGTCGCGACGTCCCTCGCCGTCGGCGCGGCCGCCGCTGGACTGCAGGCGGTCGTGTTCGTGCCCGTCGGCGTCAACCCGGCGAAGCTCCGCCTGATGCTGCTCGCAGGCGCAAAGGTGCTGAAGGTGCGGGAAGGATACGAGGCGGCGTTCCGGCTCTCGAGGGCCGCAGCGAGGGAATATGGCTGGATCGATCGCAATACCGGCGTGAACCCGATGACGCTGGAGGGGAAAAAGACAGTCGCCTACGAGATCTGGGAACAGCTCGGGCGCAGGATGCCGGATGCCGTCGTGGCGCCCGTGGGGGACGGGCCGACCCTCTCCGCCCTCGCCAAGGGCTTTCGCGAGATCGTGGAGTGCGGCGGCGCGCAGAGTGTCCCCAGGATCATCGGAGTACAGGCGGAGGGATGCCAGCCGCTCAAGCTCGCCTTCGAGCGCGGGGGCATCCCGGAGCACGCGGAGCCGGACACGATCGCGGACGGCATCGCCGTCGGCGCGCCAGTGAGCGCCGCGTCCGTGCTGCGCGACGTGCGGGAGAGCGGCGGCGCCTTCGTTGCGGTGCCGGACGCGCAGTTCCTCGCCGCAATCAAGCGCCTTGCGCAAGGTGCGGGCATCCTCGCGGAACCAGCGGGCGCCGCAGCCTTCGCGGGCACACTGGCGGCGCTCTCGCAGGGCCTCCTGGAGCCCACGCAGACCGTCGTGGCGCTCGTGACCGGCTCAGGGCTCAAGACGCCGGAGTATCTGCGGCCGGCGGGCAGGGCCCATACGGTGTCCGACCAGCTCGCGGAGGTCGAAGGTGCCCTCGGACTGCCGACATAGCACTTCGGCGCGAGAGCGCACCCGAAACGCCCTGGCGCTCTCGGCAAGGAAGGCGCTTAGCCGCTCTGCGGCCGGCCGCGGCGGGAGGCAGCGAGCAGCAGGACTGCCAGCACGAGCACGCCGATGTCGATACCGTAGAGGACGGCCTGCAGAAAATTCGGCAAAGCGTGCCCGCTGGTGTAGGTCAGAGCTGCCCGCGCAACCCCGACAACCGCGGCGACCCCCAGGCAGGCGGCTGCCGCGGTACGTTGGGCGCGGTAGAGATCCTCGCCCTTTCGGCGGCGCAGCATCATGGCGAATCCTCCCTCAACGATTCTTGTGGCTGATGTCTGAAGTGTAGCATCCGCCGACGTAAGGGAAAAGCTGGTCCTCCACGCGGAAGATGGCAATCAGCGACTCCCAGGGCGGCGCTCCTCTGGATACTGCAAAAGGTATGCCGAGGCAGGGTATTGACGCGGAAGCTCGCCAGCCGCTACGCTGACTTCTACAACAGAATATGCTCACATCCAGAGCGGCGGAGGGACTGGCCCGATGAAGCCCGGCAACCTGCCATCCGGCGAGGTGCCAATTCCTGCAGGGGACACCCCCTGGGAGATGGGAGCTGCGCGCCCTTGCCGCGTAGTGCCCGCCTCCAAAGAGGCGGGTTTCTTGTTGCTTCACGAAGGGGTGGGGGGTATTGGGATCGTCGGTAGGCGGCGGCAGCGAGCGCCGGGCATTCCATGAGCGGCTCGCGCAGGGGCTCCTCCTCGGGGACGCGGCCTACGGCACCGCCCTCACGCGGGCGGCCGGCGGCAGGCTCGTCGAACTCCTCAACCTCGAACAGCCAGCCGTCGTAGAGGCGCTGCACCTCTCCTATCTGCGCGCTGGCGCGGAGATCCTGCAGACGAACACGTACGCCGCGAACCGGCTCCAGCTCGCGCCGTACGGACTCTCCCACGAGGTCTACAAACTGAATCTGCAAGGGGCGAAGATCGCGCGCGGGGCGCGGGAGATCGCCGGGGAGGCCGCGCTGATCGCGGGCTCTGTCGGTCCCTTGGGGGTGTCGCGGGGCGGGGCGCAGCGCCTGGGCCCGGCGGCGGCCGATGCGCTGCGCGAGCAGATCGACGCCCTCCTCGCAGGCGGCGTCGACCTCCTGCTCCTCGAAACGCAGGCAGATCCCGAGGAGGCGGCACTCGCGCTCTCGGTCGCCCGCACGGCCTCAGATCTCCCGGTGATCCTCAACTTCTCCTTCGCGGAGGGCGACCTCACCCTGAGCGGCCACTCGGTCGCGGACATCGCCGCCATGCTGCAAAGCCAGGAGGACCCGCCGGACCTCTTCGGCGTCAACTGCTCGCTCGGCCCCTCGCACGCCCTGCGCCTCCTGCGCCAGATGCGGGCGGCCGGCATCCAGGGCCCCTTCTCCGTCGCACCGAACGCGGGTCCGCCGATGCGCGTCGGGGCGGAGATCGACTACCTCGGAACGCCGGAGCGCTTCGCAGCGCTGCTCGGCGAGCTGCAGGCGGAAGGCGCCTGCTGCGTCGGAGGCTGCTGCGGCACGGATGCCGCCTACATCGCGGCCTTGCGGGACGCGCGCGAGAGCCTGCCGCACGGGGGAGCCGAGGCGCCGCAGCGCGGCGCCGTACTCGTGCGCGAGCGCCAAGAACCCTCGCCAAAGCCGGCGCATCTCGGCCTGCCGCCGCGCGCGGCCCTGCGAGAGAAGCTCGGGCGGTCCTTCGTGATCGGGATCGAGCTCGACCCGCCGCGGGGGAGCGCGGTCGGCAAGCTGCTCGAGGACGCTGCGCTCGTGCGGGAGGCGGGCGCGGACTTCATCAACGTCGGCGACAGCCCGATGGCGCGCGCGCGCATGGGGGCGCTGGGCGGCGCGCACCTCGTGCAGCAGGCAACGGGCCTCGAGGCGATCCTGCACATGACGACCCGCGATCGCAACCGCAGGGCGCTCGAGGCGGACCTCCTGAGCGCCCACGCGCTCGGCGTGCGCAGCATCCTGGCGCTCACCGGCGACCGGCCCGCGGATGGCGGGGTCTTCGAACTCGATTCGATCGGCCTGCTCGAGGAGATCCGCAGCCTCAACGCGGGCACGGACCCGGGCGGCGCGCGCATCGGCACCGCCACGGACTTCTTTCCGGCCTGCGCCTTCGATCCGGGGGCGGAGGACCTCAGGCGGGAGACGGATCGCCTGCGCAGAAAGCTGGAGGCCGGCGCACGCCTTGTCATGACGCAGCCCATCTACGCACCGGATGCCCTCCTGCGGGCGCTCGACCTCCTGGGGCCGCCATCCGTGCCGCTCGTACTGGGCGTCATGCCGTTCTACAGCCACCGCCACGCGGTCTACCTCGACCGCGAGGTGCCCGGAGTCCGGGTGCCGCAGGCGCTGCAGGAACGCATGGAGCGGGCGGGGGAGCGGGGCCTCGAGATCGGTCTTCAGATCGCCTGGCAGATCGTCGAGGAACTCTCCTCGCTGATCGCAGGGGTCTACATCGTCCCATCGTTCGGCAAGGTCCGGCCGGTCGCGGAATTCGCGGCGCAGCTGCGCGCTGCGCACGCGGGTACGCCGGCCGATTGGCAGGAGGAGGAACACAGTTGGCAACGTCCTTGAACCTCGGTTTCCCGCGGATCGGTCCCCAGCGTGAACTGAAGCGAGCCACGGAGGACTATTGGGCCGGCCGACTCGACGCGGCGGGCCTCGAGCGGGCGGGTGCGGAGATCCGCACGGAGATGTGGCGCCAGCAGCTGCGGGCGGGGATCCAGTCGATCCCCGTGGGCGACTTCTCCTTCTACGACCAGGTGCTGGACGCCGCGGTGCTGGTCGGCGCGCTGCCGGAGCGCTATCTCCTGCTCGGCGAGCCGACGGACTTTCCCGCGTACTTCGCAGCCGCGCGCGGCGTCGCCGGCGAGGGCGGCCTCGCGCCGCTCGAGATGACCAAGTGGTTCGACACCAACTACCACTACATCGTCCCGGAGTTCGCCCGCGACACGACGTTCCGCCTGCACCCAGGCCGCCTCCTGGGCCAGCTGCGCGAGGCGCTCGCCCAAGGGGTGCCGGCGCGTCCAGTGCTGCTCGGGCCGGTTACGCTGCTGCGGCTGGGGAAGCCTGTCACACCGGGCTTCGATCCGCTCGACCTCCTGGAAAGGCTCCTGCCCGTCTACGCACAGCTCCTGGAGCAGCTGCAGCTGGCAGGCGCGAGCTTCGTGCAGATCGACGAGCCGATCTTCGCGATGGACCTCTCGGACGCTGAACGGGCGGCCCTCGAGCAGAGCTTCGCGGCGCTGCGCGCCGCGGCGCCGGACCTGCGCATCCTGCTCGCGAGCTACTTTGGCAGCTACGGTGAGGCGCTCCCCCTCGCGCTCGCGCTGCCGGTGGATG
>JAKAPV010000002.1:0-3090 GCA_021806845.1 Bacillota bacterium
CAAAGAGGCAGTCGAGCAGGATCTCCATCTCGACTTCCCGTCGCAAGGGCTGGTTCGCGCAGGGAGTATCCTTGAAGCCGATGTCGAGCAGCGGAACGCCCACCGGCATCGTCCGCCGCACGAGTGCTTCGCGTACTGCCTCGGGCTCCTGCGGGCGCAAATGCTGCACCGGCGCGCGCCGTTCCCCGGGGACGAGGCGGTGTGCCGCCTCGAATACCGCGTCCGGATCCACGTCACCTGTAGCGAACAGAACCATGTTGCCGGGATGGTAGAAGGTTCGGTAGCAAAGGTAGAGGTCGTCCGCAGTGATCTTGAAGATCGACTCGACGGTGCCGCCGATCTCGGTCCGCACCGGATGGTCGTGATAGAGCGCGTCCATGAGGTTCTGGAAGACGACGACCCGCGGGTCATCTAGGTACATGCGCAGTTCCTGCTCGATGATGCCCTGCTCCTTGGCGACACTTTCCTCGGTGAAGTACGGATGCTGCACGAACCGGAGCAGGAGCTCGAGCCCCTTCTGGAACTCCGTGGCCGTGGAGAAGAGGTAGGTCGTCGCCGTATAGTTCGTGTACGCGTTCGACATCGCGCCGAGTGCCGAGAACTGCTCGGAGACGTTGCCGTCCTCTTCCTCGAAGAGCTTGTGCTCAAGAAAGTGCGCGATGCCGGCGGGCGTGTCATGGCGCTGCCCTGACGCGTCGATGAACGACTGGTCGTTCGAGCCGTAGCGCGTCGCGAACGTCGCGTAGCGCGTCTGGAACCCGGGCTTCGGCAGGACATACGCCCTCAGCCCGCTCGGCAGTTCCTCGCGGTAGAGCCGTTCGCGCAGCCTCCTCTGCTCCACGAGCGTTGGCGCCATCAGGACCCCTCCTGACCGTCGAGAAAGTAGATGGTGTCCAAGGTGACTTCCTGCGCGGCCCTGGTGATCTCCGCCGCGTCCACCGCCCGCAACGCGGCGATGCGCGCGTCGGGATCTGTCGGGCGGCCCGCCGAGCGCAGCTCGAAATCGGTCATGATGGCTTCGCTCGGCGCATCGGCGGACTGGAGGATCTGCGTCTCGATGCCCGAGAGGGTGTCGCGCATCTCCTGCTCGCGGAAGTCCCCGCGCCGCATCGCCTCCAGCTGCGCGAGGATGATCTCCTCGGCCTGCGCCCGGTCCTTGAACTCGATGCCGCTCTGTACGAACAGCAGGCCCTTGTGGCCGTCGATCTGGGAGTAGGCGTAGTACGCGAGCGAGTGGCGCTCCCGCACCTCCTGGAAGAGCTTCGAGTGGCTGAAGCCCCCGTAGATGCCGTTCATCATCACGAGCGCCGGATAATCCTTTGCGCCGGCGCGGCGGCCGGTCGTGAACCCGAAGGCGAGCTTCCCCTGCGCCACCGGCTGGTGATCCGTCACCCGCTGCGCTGTCGCCGGCGGCGTGTGCACCGATGCCGCCTCCAGGGCTGCGGGGGCTCTCCGGCCGAGGCGCGAGAGCAGCCGCTCCGCCTCCGCCTGAGCGCGCTCTCGCGGCAGGTCGCCCACCATGTACACCGCGATCGGCGCCCGCAGCAGGATGTCCCGCCAGCGGTCATAGAGCGCCGCCGGCGTGATCGACTCCACGTCCTCCGGACGGCCGAGCCGCGGAACGGCGTAATCCTCGCCCGGGCACATCGACTCGATCAGCCGCAGCTGCGAGTAGTGCGCCTTGTCGCTGTAGATCCCCTGGATGCGCCGAAGGAGGTTCTCCTTCTCCTGCGTGACCCAGTTCTGCTGGAGACCGCCCGCTTCGAGCAGCGGGTCGAAGAGGACATCGCCCAGGAGGTCCACGGCGCCGCGCAGCGGGTCCTCTCCGTCCAGGTACGCCGCGTTCGCGGCCTCGATGTGGAAGATGAGCACCTGTTCCTCGCCCAGCTTGATCACATCTCCGCGTAGATCGGTACCGTACAGCGCATCCAGTGCGCGGGCAAGCTCGATCGGCTCCGGCAGCCGGCGAGTGCCCCGCCGCAGAACCATCGGGAGCAGAGCGCCTTGCGCGGCGCCGGCCCGCAGGGGCTGACGCAGCAGCACGCGCACGGTGGTCGTCTTGAACTTGTCTGTCGACCAGAGGTAGAGATCGGCCCCCTGGGACAGCCGGGTCTGCTCGAAAGCCAATAGTTCGGCCGGGCAAACGCCCGGCCTCCCCCCCTTTCGGGTAGTTACGTACGATGTCGATGCTATTCTTTCCGGCGCAGACCTTCTCCTCTCACGTCAGCGGTATGCCTGAGCGATCCGCACCGCTCCGTTCGTGGTTTCGAGGTGCGCAGAGATGTCGCCCTGGGCGCCATCCACCCGGCCGCGGAGGCGGCGGCGCGCGACGTCCCGCACCTCTTCCGAGATGCGCAGTCCTGGAACGTCGGTTACGATCGGCCCGTGGACCGTCTCCGCGTGCAGTTCGGCCGCGATCGCCGCAGGCAAGCGCAGCTCGACCGCGCCGTTCACCGTGCTGAGCCGGCAGCGCCCACCGTGCACCGGACCGAGTTCCGCTTCGATGCGGCCGTTGCGCGTCATCGCCTCCACCTCCCGCACCGCTCCCCGCACAGTCACGCGGCCGTTGCGCGCGTCGACGTGCACGCTCTCGGCCTCGGCTGTCGCGATGTCGATCGAGCCATTGCGCGACACGACGGCGAGCCGATCTGCCCGAGGCGCATCGACGCGGATGCGCGCATTCTGCGTCTCCAGCGAGAGCTTGCCGATCGGCAGCCCCAGCACCTCGATGCGACCGTTGTGCTGCGCGACGGCGCCTTTGAGCTCGGAGTCTGCAGGAAGGTATAGCACGAGCGACGCACCCGTGAACGGCAAGCCAGCCATTAGCCCGTATGCCCGCATCGGCGCCTCGATGCGAATGCGCCGCCCCTCGACCGCCACCTTCGGACGATCCGGCCCCTCGCCGAAGAACGTCCTCCCGGTGCGCCACAGAGCCCGGTAGCGCCCTGCTTCTCCAGGCACCACGTGCAGTGCGATCTCGCCCTGGAAGTCGATCTCCACAGGGCCCTCGCCCTCGAGTTCCCCAGCTGCGAGCTCTTCCTCGCGGTCTTCGGTGACGTCGCGTACGCGGCTGCGGACGTCGCCGATGCC
>JAKAPV010000002.1:3100-31833 GCA_021806845.1 Bacillota bacterium
GTGGGCCTGCAGGAGCTCCTCACCCTCCTCCGCCGTCAAACGGCCTTCCGACACCAGCCGCAGCACGCGGCGCTCGAACTCACCCATCCTGGTTTCCTCCCTCTTCATCATCCTGCAACGCGAGCGTCTCAAGGAGCCTCAGGGCCTCCTCCGCCCGCAGGTCCCCCCTGCGCAGGCGCGACAGCACATCCTTGCGCGGCGGCGCCTGCGGCGAGAGCTGCGCCACGATGTCGTCGAGCTGGCCGCGCAGCGCCTGGTAGGAGACGCCGTCGATACGTTCCATCTCTTTGAGGTTGCCGCGCACGAGCAGAAAGCGGACCGCGAACGCTTGCTGCTGCATACTGAGGCGAGCCAGCGGCACTTCGAAGCTGCCGTGAACCTCGGTCTCGCAGCGGCCGCAGCGAAGTCGCGTCGCCGTCAGTGCCCCGCCGCATGCCGGGCAGGCCGGAATCCCTGCGGTCATCAAGGATTGATCCCCCTTCGGTCAAAAAATTATCCCATATGCATCTATTTTTCAACTGTACCAGAGTACAGTGCGAGACAAAAGCTGCAAGCTCCGCCGAGCTGCGGAGCGGCCGCAAAGCGAAGGGGCGCGACCGTGCAGGTCGTGCCCCGGACAATGCTTCGAGCGGTGCCCGGCCTTAAAGTCGACCGAAGCGCCGCATGACCTCCAGCAGTGTGGATGCGTCGAGTGCCGGTACGGTCCGTCCGGCGGGACGCACGGTTTTCGTCGTTTGCGCGGCGAGGAGCGCGTTCAGGACGGACTCCTCCACCGCCTGGCAGACGGCCTCGTAGACGGGGTCGAACAGCTGGTCATTTAGGGCGGTGAAGGACAAGACCGCCGGAGCGTCCCGAGGGATAGGAACTTCGTTGGCCGTCGAAAACGCGAGGAAAATGTCGCCCGAGCTGTTGCCGCCCGACGTTCCGGTGCGTGCAATGCCGAGGGCTGCCCGGCGCGCAACGCGGCGCAGCTGATGCGGCAGCATCGGCAAGTCCGTTGCGACGACCGCGATGACCGACCCGCGCTCGTCGTCGGCGGTTCCCGCTTGAGGCAGGACGCGGCCGACCGGTACTCCTAGCACAGTGAAGAGCTCCGGTCGGCCAAAGTTCGCCTGCACGAAGACGCCGACGGTGCCCTCGATGGTGCCGACCCGCACACGGCGCGACGAGGTGCCGGACCCCCCCTTCCAGCCGTAGCAGATCATGCCCGTGCCGCCGCCGACGTTCCCCTCTGCGACGGGTCCGCTCCGGGCAGCGGTGATCGCCGCAAGCACGTCCTCCTCCGTGATGTGCTGTTGCAGGACGTCGCTCAGCACGCCGTCATAGGTCTCCGCGACGACCGGCAGCGCCCAGAGGTGATCAGACGCGAACGCTTCGCGGTACGTATCCAGCATCCACCGTACGGTTGCCGCATGGGTGATGCCGACGGAGTGGGTGCTGGTCAGGCAGATCGGCCCGAGGAAGTATCCGCCGTCCTCCACCCAGTGCAGGCCAGTCATCTCCCCATTGCCGTTCAAGGAGAAGCTGCCTGCCCATGCCGGCCGCAGGGCACCTTTGCGGCCGAATGGAAGGATCGCGGTGACGCCCGTACGCACCGCAGGCTCCGCTTCCTCACGCACGATCGTCCGGTATCCCACCTCAACTCCCCGTACATCGGTGATCGCGTTGCAGGGGCCCGTCTCGCCCATGAGCGGGAGTCCAATCTCGCGCGCCCGTCCCCGCGGCGGCATGCACATCGCCTCTCCTTCGGAAAAAGCGCTGTTTAAGTAATTGGCCTTAGTGGCTCCCGCTATGGCCTACACCATTCCTTGCAGGAGTAACATCGCCTCACGGCCTCATCTTGTCGTAAGGTAACTCAATACTAAAGGCCCACGACTTCTGCGGTCGGCCACATTGGTTCCCGTCCTTCCTGTTCGTTCGTGACGGTCACCACCCCCCTGCGAGTGATCTGCCAGGTTGTCTGAAAGGTGCTGTGCGAACCGGTGGTGCGATAGTTCAGCAGCGCACCGACACTGTAACCCGTGCCGTTAGGGGTCACTGTGATGCGCTCAGTACCGTGGACGAGTTTCCCTGACGCACTCCACCACGTCACCTTGGTGACACCCGGCGTTAGTGGCCAGTAGGGGAGCTCGTAGAAAGGGGCTTGGAGCTGGCGAACTGATAGAAGCGCATCCTTAGGGCTGACGACTGGGGAGACCGGGGTCGTAGGCAGGATCGAGGGCGGCAGGCCGGCATTGAGGATCTGCGCCCTCGCTCCTGGGATGGGGTGGACCTGCTTGACATATACCCACCAACCCGACACGGGGTGAAATGCCCTGTAGGAGGACGGAATAGTGATCTTCCCGCTCCAGGTAAACTCCCCATCGCTGACCGTGGCGGTGCCCACGGGAAAGCCTGAGACGGGCGAGCCTTGAGAAAGGTCGTCACCAAACTGTGGAGCAATCGTTACCTCGACCAAGGGGCCAAGGACGTCGCTCCCATGAATCGTTACGACGCCACTCGATGAAACCGCGACGGGTGGGGTGAGCCCCAACTTCTGAAACCCCTGGCCGAAACTCGCCGCGGCCAACGTCGGAGAGCGCAACGCCTCCCACTTGTTGCCCACTTCGGCGAGCACAATATCCTTGGACCAAGCGGGGAATCCGTTGGCGTCTACTGACTTGCGATATGGCTCAAGGAAGGCTTCCACGCCGTCGCTGAAATAGAGTTCCAGCTGGCCGCCTTGATACTCCGGTGCCGCCGCAGCGGGGTTTAAGACCGACTTGGCCCTTCGGGCATTTCGCCAGGCTGCCGTTAAATTGTCAAGGGCTTTGCGATCGTTGGACCAACCGATCCACAAGGGATTCCAAGAGACGACGCCCATCCCGTTGCCCTGGAAGATGGCAGAAACAATCCTTGGACGCTGCCCGTTGGCTATCTTGTTGTTTGTCGTGGGCCCACACCCGCACAATAGTATGAGAGTCATTACGAGAACAAGGGCGGGAAATCTTGCGTATTTCAACATTTCTCACCTCTGCATTTTACGCCGCCTGCTAGTATATTCTAAATCTAAATCAGATTTTATAGGCACTTCCGCAAAATCCCACATAGTCTTTGAACAGCGCTTCGGAAAAAGCACAGGGGCACGACCTCCAGGTCGCACCCCTGTCCCGTCGGCGTTCAGATGGCCATCTCGCGTCCCTCGATCAACGCCTCGAGCTCGCTGCCCTCGATGGTCTCCTTCTCAAGTAGCTTCTCCGCGATCTCGTGCAGCTTTTGGCGGTTGTCGACAAGGGTCTGCTTCGCGCGCTCGTAGCACTCGTGTACGATGCGGCGCGTCTCGCGGTCGATCATCGCCGCGATCTCTTCCGAATAGTTGCGGTCGCGCATCAGGTCGCGGCCCAGGAACACCTGGTCCTGCTTGGTGCCGTAGGTCATAGGGCCGAGCGCCTCGGACATGCCGAGTTCGGTGATCATGCGCCGGGCCATCTTCGTTACCTTGTCGAGGTCGTCGGCAGCGCCGGAGGTGATCTCGCCGAAGATCAACTCCTCCGCCGCGCGGCCGCCGAGCGCGGCCGTGATGCGGTCGAGGATCTCTTCCTTGGTGATCAGGTAGCGGTCCTCCGCCGGCATCTGCAGCGTATAGCCGAGGCCCATTCCGCGCGGGATGATCGTCACCTTGACCACCGGGTCGGCGTGCGGCAGGAGATGGCCGATCAGCGCGTGGCCGACCTCGTGGTAGGCGACCTTCCGCTTCTCCTTCTCGTTCATGAGGCGCGACTTCTTCTGCGGCCCGCCGATCACGCGCTCGATCGCCTCATCGAGCTCGGGCATGCCGATGCGCTTCTTGTGCCGGCGTGCGGCCAGAAGGGCGGACTCGTTGAGCGTGTTCGCAAGGTCGGCGCCGGTAAAGCCAGGGGTGCGCCGCGCGATCATCTCGAGGTCCGCGTTCGGCTCGAGCGGCTTGTTGGCCGCGTGCACGGCGAGGATCTCCTTGCGGCCCTGCAGGTCCGGCCGGTGGATGACGACCTGCCGGTCGAAGCGGCCTGGGCGCAGGAGCGCGGGGTCGAGGACGTCCGGGCGGTTCGTGGCCGCGATCACGATGATCCCTTCGTTGACGCCAAAGCCGTCCATCTCGACGAGCAACTGGTTCAGCGTCTGCTCGCGCTCGTCGTGGCCGCCGCCGTAACCGGCGCCGCGCTGGCGTCCGACGGCGTCGATCTCATCGATGAACACGATGCAGGGCGCGTTCTTCTTTGCCTGGTCGAAGAGGTCTCGCACGCGCGAGGCGCCGACGCCGACGAACATCTCGACGAAGTCGGAGCCGGAGATGCTGAAGAACGGCACGCCGGCCTCGCCGGCGACCGCCCGCGCGAGGAGCGTCTTGCCTGTGCCGGGTTCGCCGAACAGCAGGACGCCCTTCGGAATGCGCGCGCCGAGCTCGACGTAGCGCTTGGGGTGCTTCAGGAAGTCGACGACTTCCGCGAGCTCTTCCTTTACTTCCTCGACGCCTGCTACGTCGTCGAAGGTGACGCGCTTGCGGTCATCGGTGTGCAGGCGGGCCCGGCTCTTGCCGAACTGCATGACCCGGTTGCCGCCGCCTTGCGTCTGTTGCATGAGGAAGAACATCAGCGCGGCGAGCAGAATGACCCAGAGCAGCGTGTTAAAGAGCGGGCTGTCGTACCACGGCGTCGAGGACGAACTGTACTCCACCTGAACGCCATTCTTGTTGAAAGCGGTCAGCAGGCTGGAATCGCCGTTGGGCGGCAGCGTCGTGACGAACTTCTTGCCGTTTGTGAGGACGCCGGTCATCTGGTCGCCGGCAATTTGCGCCGACTTGACCTGGCCGCCGGTGACCGCAGTGTACATCTTTGTGTAGGTGTACTGGGTGATGTTCGGCGGCTGGGCAGTGTGGAAGTACTCCAGCGCCATGACGAACAGAACAAGCATCACGAGTGGGAACGTGATGCGGCGAAAGATGTTATTCACCGTAGTCCGGCCTCCTTTCGCAGGCGCACGAGCGGGGCCGTGAAGATCGGTTCATTTTAGCACACTCCAAACAGAGGTAACAACCTGAGCAGGGGCCGCCCAGGCCGTCCAAACGCGCTCTGACGCGAAAGTCGAGGCAGCTGGAAGAGGCCAGGGCTGTCCTGGCAACCAGAATGGTACGCCATCGATCATGAAGATTGGGATAAGATCTCGCAACCGCCGCGCAACCTTTTCGTCGACGAGGAGATCCTGCAGTTTGCGCGTGCCGGCCGTCGTCTGCAGGCGATCGCCCGGCATCCGGCCGCGCACCGTCACGACGCCTTTCGGGATCTTCGCGCTGACAGCGTCTTTCGGAGGATTTCCGATCCCCAGCCAGAGATCTCCGTAGCGCACCCGCATGCCGTCTTGCAGCGCGACCGCATCCGGTTTTGGCGCTCCCCACCACAGGATGCCGCCCTCGAGCATCAGGTCGCGCGCCGGGCTCAGACGCCGGCCTGCCTGCAGCGCAGATAGCATATCCGCCACCCGCTCCATCGGCGCCTCCACCCCGCGCCGCGCGAGCAGCATCCGCAAGGCGCGGCGTGCGAGCGGCGCGGGCACTGAGGCAAGCGGCCGCACGTCGATGCCTCCTGGCACGTGCCGCAGGTCCTCGACCAGGGCGCGGGCTTGCGATTGCAGCAGTGCGTCGTCCTCCGCGCGCAGGCCCGCATTGCGCGCGAGCGTTGCCGCAACGCGCGGGTTCTCCTGGCGAAGGAGGGGCAGGACGCCACGTCGCACCCGCGAGCGCAGGTTCTGGTCCGAAAGGTTGGTCGGGTCGATCGTGTAGGCGAGGTTTGCGCTGCGGCAGACGCCGAGCAGGCGCTCCTTCGGCACCCTGAGGAGCGGCCTCCAAAACGGCGGCCGCCAGGACGGCATCCCCGCGGCACGTGCGGAGCCCCGAAGGAGCTGCATCACTACCGTCTCCGCCTGGTCGTCCTCATGGTGCGCCAGAGCGACCGCTGCCGCCCCAAGGCCGCTTGCCAACCGCTGCAGCACCGAAAGCCGCGCCTCGCGCGCCGCCTCCTCGCTGCGGCGGTCCGGCCTCGGCAGGTGGACAATGCTGTAGCCGGCGCCGGCAGACTGCGCGAGGGAGGTACAGATGTCCGCCTCCCGGCGCGCGTCCTGCGGGCGCCAGCCATGGTCGACATGCGCGAGGTGCAACCGCATCCCGAGCCTCGGCGCCGCGTGGCAAAGGAGGTGCCAGAGGGCGACGGAGTCGGGACCGCCGGACACGCCGACGATCACCAGCCTGCCCTCGAGCTTGTGGCACACCGCCTCGCTGCGCAGGAGTTCCATCAACTCTTCCATATGCCGCCCGGCTTCGACGGGCGCCGCAAGGCTCCTGCCTCGCCCTACGGCTGGGGAGTGCCTCCGCCCAGCGCGCGCATGATCCCGTGCAGCGGCCGCAGTCGACGGCCCCACTGCCGCACGTGCCACTTGCCGCGCATGGTCTCCTGCAGCAGCTGCCATAGCTTCTGATCCTCCGCCGCCCACGGCGGCTCCTCCCCTGGGACGCTCCCGCCTGCGCCGAGCATCGCGGTCGCAAGCCACGTGAGATCCACGGGGCCGCCTTCGTAGCGGCGCCATTCGCCAGGGCTGAGCAGGCGCCAGCGGCGATCCGCCGTCGCGTAGAGGAGGTCTGCGGGCCGGACCGAAACGACCTCCGCGCCATGCTGCAGCGCCGTCTCCAGCTGCTGGGCGATGTCGAAGCCGAGACGCCGGATTTCCGGCGGGGCCATGCGGCGCCCCTCGTGCAAGAGATTCCCAAGCGTGTACCCTGCAACCCACTCCGAGACAAGGTAGGACAGCCTGCCGCCCGGCATGTCCCCGATCTCGCGCATCTTCGGAAGCGTGCCCTGCGGCAGTTGCCTCAGCAGTTCCTCGCGGGCGTGCAAGAGTTCCGACCGGCCGATTTCCACGGCCCACGCCCGTCCCGTCTCGTCGCTGGCCCAGAAGGTTCGTTCGCCAAGGGCAGGTCCCAGCTGGTAACGATGCGACTGCCCCCAGATCACCGGTCGGTCGACAGCCTCACCCACGCGGGCGTCGCCTCCTTCCGTGCGAAGTCTGCCCACCACGGCCACCAACGATACCCAATTCCGGGCGGCCCCTCCGCACCCAGGCGCGGATCTCCGGCTCCTGCGCCGCTGGGTGGAACGCGGTTACGAGGACGGTCACGTCATCGCGCGGATCGCGCCGCCGGCCGATCGCGGCATCCAGGATGGCCTCGGCGAGGTACTGCGGATCCGACTCCGGCAGCGTGTCGAGCAACGCCTCGAGCCACTGCCCGCGGGGACCGGGGGGGCCCTCCAATACGCCGTCCGACACGAGCACGAGAACGTCGCCGGCACGGAGCGGCAAGTGCTGCACCGTAGCCTGCGCTTCCGGGAGGATGCCGAGCGGCAACGCATCGCCGCGCAGGACCTGCACAGTGTCCGCGCGGCGCAGATATGTCTCCGGTGCTCCGATCTTGAGGGACGCGATCTCCCCTCCCGCAAGGTCCGCGATCGCGAGGTCGATCGTGGCGAACGTCTCCTTCCCTGAGACGCGGCGCGCCGCGTTCGCGGCCCGCAGCGCGACGACGGGGTCCATGCCGGCGGCGAGGAAGCCTTCCACGATGTCGAGGGCCGAGGCGCTCTGCTCCGCCGCCTCCATGCCTGTTCCCATCCCGTCGCTGAGCCCTAGGAGCAGGCGGCCGTCGGGGAGTTCCCTGACCACGTAGTTGTCACCCGAGACGGTGCCTGGGTTCTTGGCGACCCGTGCAAGCCCCGAACTGAAGCTCAGTCTGCGCGGCGGCGGCGATGAGGGTTCGCTGAGCGCCCAGCCGAGCATCTGCCGCACGCCGATCAGCGTGTCGCGTGTCAGTGTCCGCTCCGCGTGCAGATGGCGGCGGACGTTCGCCTCCGCGCGCAGCCGATCGCCCGCGAGCACCACGGCCGTCGCAACCTGGTCTGGGCGGGGGCACCGCTTGCGCAGGTCGGGAGGGAGGTCACGGGACGTGGCGGGCGCGGCGTCCGCCCGCAGCATGAGATCGCGCACACCCGTATAGGTGGCGTAGAAGCCGGAGTCCCAGCAGACCGCCTCGTGGGGGCAACCCGCGCAGACGCGCTCGCGCACGCCACTGAGAAAGCGCGCCACGTCGGACTCCTCGGCGATCTCGGGAGCCTGCTCGCGGCTGAGCTCGCGCACCAGCGCATCGATCTGCGCGAGCGCCTCCGAGAGGCGTTCCGGCGGCCCTGCCGGCTCCGGACTGGCGACCGCCTGGGGAGAGAAGTAGCCGCGAAGTTCCTGATAGGTGGCTTCCGGCAGCGAGAGGCTCACCCCAAGCAGCAGGAGCAAAGTCGCCACGACCGCTTCGAGGAACGGGATCGGCATGCCCCCGAGCAGCATCACAAGCCCGACCGCGAGGCCGAGCCAGGCCTGGAATCCCCCGTAGCGGCGCACATAGACGGCAAGCGCAGCCCCTGCGGCGAGACCCAGCGCGAACGGCGGCGCGACTTGCCCGCCGAGCGACATCGCGACGCCAAGCAGCACCGCGAATGGAACGGCCGCCGTGCGCAGGCGCACCGCCGCCAGGGTGAAGAGGATCGCAGCGAGCGGCGCCACCGTCGCGCCGAACAGCGTCAGATCTCCGAGCGAGAGCACAGCCCAGATCGCGAGCACAGCAGCTGCGAGCCGGCGCCCGTCCCCGGAGGA
This sequence comes from Bacillota bacterium, assembly GCA_021806845.1. GTDB lineage: Bacteria > Bacillota > Sulfobacillia > JAJZYS01 > JAJYTV01 > JAJYTV01. Next base: position 11,801 of record JAKAPV010000002.1, read on the forward strand.
ACCGCGCAACGCCGCCCCTGCGGACGCGACTGCAAGCGCAAGAAGCACTGTGATGGGAATGAGGGCGTAGCGATCCGGCCCGCCGGCCATGAAATAGGCGGCCGCAGAGCCAAGCAGACCAGCCCAGAGCACGCCGGAGTACCCGCGCCGCAGACCCAGGCGCAGCCGGCCGAGCGCCCCGCCGATCGGCGCTCCCAAGCAGAGGAGACCGAGCAGCGGCTCACCGGCCCAGATCGCTCCCGCCATGCTGCCAAGCGCAGCGATGGCGCCGTATGGGAGCTCTGCGGCGCCTCCCGCGACCGCAAGCGCGAGCGGGAACCCCCAGAGCGGGAACTTCCCATGCGCCAGGAGCGTGGCCAGTGCCAGGGTGGCAGCTGCCTCCTGCCAACGAACGGCCAAGCGGCGCGCCGTGGCTTGCCCCTGCGCCAATGGACCGCCTCCCGCAATGCGCTCAGCTTCGGGCTTGTCCGCTGTCTCCCGCCAAGTATAGAGAAGGGGGGCCGAGAAGGCTGGCGAACGGCCACGAGGGGCATGCGACACGAGAGGGCAGGATCGGTCACGCGGCGTCACAAAATGCGGAAGGGGCGCCGGATGACCGGCGCCCCTTCCGCACTGTCAGCTAGTTGGCGAGCCCTTCCTCGCAGAGCGCGACCGCCTCCTGCGGCGTCAAGCTGCCGCGGGAAACGCCGTCGATCCCCGGCAGGTAGCGGTCCATCGCCGCGATGTTCGCGTAGATCACCGGGCGCAGGAGTTCCGGCGTGGGATCCGTGGGGCCGAGTTCCACGCTCGTCTTGAATCTCGTCTCACCGTCGGAGAAGTCCAGTTCGAAGTTGCCGAGCACAAGTCCGAAGTTCGCACGGGTGAGGAATTCCGAAGCGGCCTGCCGGTAGCGCTCCGGCACGGGTCGATCGGTGACGGAGTAGAAGACCAGCGCGCTGCGCTCTTCGTCGACATGCGCATAGCAAGACCACATGCCGTGCTCTCCCTTGTAGCCCATCGCGAGGGTCGCCTGCCCTTCGACCGGCGCGAACACCCAGCCGTCCTTCTCCAGCACCGCCTCGAGCACTGTCCGCAGCGTCGCCATCGCGTTGCCCCCTGGAGGCCAAATGACTGCGACAGTATACCATGCCGCCGCAGGATCGGCGGCATGTCGGGGCCAACCTATACGGAGGACGTTTAAGGGGGGCTCGATCGTGCAGCGCGTGGACGCGATCGTCGTGGGTGTGGGCGGTATGGGCAGCGCCGCTGTCTACCATCTTGCGAAACGGGGCGTAGAGGTCTTGGGTCTCGAGCGGTTCGACATCCCGAACGCTGAAGGATCCTCCCACGGGGTGAACCGGATCATCCGGCTGGCCTACTGGGAGGATCCGGCCTACGTGCCGCTGCTGCGCCGGGCGTATGAACTCTGGCGCGAACTAGAGCACGTCTCCGGCGACCGCATCCTGGTGATCACGGGCTCTGTGGACGCGGGCCCACCGGGTTGCCAGACCCTCGACGGGGCGCTGCACTCCTGCGACCTGCACCACCTGCCGCACGAACTGCTGTCTGCAGGTGCGCTCACGGAGCGCTATCCGGGCTACCGACTGCCGGATGGCATGCAGGCGGTCTATCAGCCGGAGGGCGGATTCGTCCTGTCAGAGCAGGCGATCTGCGCGCACGTGGCCGCGGCGCAGAGCCTCGGCGCGGAGGTGCACGCGCGCGAGGCCGTGCAGTCCATCCGTCCCGCAGGCGGCGGCTACTTGGTGCAGACGGACCGCGGGGAGTACCGCGCAGAGCGCGTCGTGCTCACCGCAGGGCCTTGGCTCGGCAAGTTCCTGCCGCAGCTCGCCCCGCTCGCCTTGCCGGAGCGCCAGGTCCTCCTTTGGGCACAGCCGACCCTCCCGGAGCAGTTCGCCCTCGGGCGCTTCCCTGTCTTCAATATGGAAGGCGATGACGGACGGTTCTACGGTTTCCCCGTCTACGGCATCCCCGGGTTCAAGATCGGGCGGTACCACCACCTCGAGGAGGTACAAGATCCCGATCGTGTGGACCGGGAGATACACCCCCGGGACGAGGAGGTCCTGCGCTCTGCCATCCGCCGGTACTTCCCGGCGGCCGACGGACCCACCATGTCCTTGCGGACCTGCCTTTTCACCAACACGCCCGACAGTCACTTCCTCTTGGGGCTGCACCCGTCGCTCGAGCGCTTCGTAATCGCCGGCGGCTTCTCCGGTCACGGCTACAAGTTCGCGTCGGTGATGGGCGAGATCCTCGCGGACCTCGCCATGGACGGCAAGAGCCCGTTCGACCTGAGCCTCTTCCGCCTGGACCGCTTCGCCAACTAGTTCACCATCGTCTGGCGACCCATCCTGCTGGACATGCCGGTGCATCGCCACCGTGGGCCGCTTTGACGCAGTTCGTCTCTGCAGCGTGTCAGCCATCGCACCCCTCCCTCGCGCGTGCCTGTAGATCTGCGCAGACGTAAGGGATGGGCGTGGTAGGCACGACCTCGACTGGCCTAGCTGTTGACTGCGTGCAATGGGTCTACCTCCGACCATCGAAAGGCCCTCGAGAAGGCAGATGCGGATGCGACGCCTTCGGATAGCGCCTTTTGCAGATCAACCGAGCTGTGCGCAACCTCTGGCTGGGCGAGACAATCTCGTACTTCGGCGACAATTTCTACAACATCGCGATCCTCTGGTACGTGTTCCGGATGACGGGTGAGGCGGCTGCAATACCGGCAAACTAGTTGGCCGTGGTCTGGCCTTTGCCGGTGGTCGCAACCGGTGGAGGGGTCGGGCCGTGGGAACCGTTGCGGCCCGCGCTGATCGCGGCGAACTGCGTGGCGGGTCGCGAGCAGCAGAACTGCGTCGGGTGGCGCTCCCGCGTTCCATGACCGAAGGACGCGCCAGGGAACTGAATCGGCCAAACAAGGCGCTGGAGGGCACGAACGTCGAGCCGGGATCGGTGCATGCACCGATCCCGGCTCGACCTGGGTTGTTGCGGATCAGCCTTGGCGCAGGGCTTCGATCGGGTCGAGACGACTCGCACGCATCGCCGGCCAGATGCCGAACACCATGCCGACCGCGAGCGAGAAGACGAGCGCGAGCACCACCGCGCCGGTGTTCACGCCTCCGTGCCAGCCCAGCGCACCTGCCAGAACGGAGGCACCGGCGGTGCCAAGCAGGGCGCCGATCGCTCCTCCGATCAGGCTCAGGATGCTGGACTCGACGAGGAACTGCAGCAGGATGGCCCGGCGCTTGGCGCCGATCGCCTTGCGCAGTCCGATCTCCCGGGTGCGCTCGGTGACCGTCACGAGCATGATGTTCATGATCCCGATGCCGCCAACGAGCAGCGAAATGCCCGCGATGCCGCCGAGCATCATGGTGAGGGTGCCGGTGATGGTCGAGAGGGTCGAGAGGATCTGGTCCTGAGAGGTCACGTTCGCCGCGTTCTGGCTGTCGAAGCGGTGGTTCATCACCGCTTCGATCTGCGCGACCGCGAGGGGTGCGATGGCTGCGGACTTCGCTTCGGCGATGATCGCGGAGATCTGCGTGGTGCCTGCGATCTCCTCCGCCGTCGTGACCGGCGTGAGGATGACGTCGTCCTGGTTCGCCCCGAAGCTGCCGCCCGACGGCTGCAGCACGCCGACGACCACCAGCGGGGTGCCGTTCGCCTCGATCGTCTTCCCTACCGGGTTCTGTCCGCCGAAGAGATTCTGCACGACCGTCTGCCCGAGCACAGCGACCTGCCTGCGGAACGTGACGTCCGAGGGGATCAGGTAGCGCCCCTCCGCGAGCTTGCGCCCCTGGATCCCGAGGGACGGCGGCGTCGTGCCCATCAGCGTCGTGCTCCACGTCTTGCTGCCATAGAGCGCCGTGACGCTGCCGGTGAGCAGGGGGGCGTCCTGGGATATCTGCGGCACGACCTGTGTCAGCCACTGCGCGTCCTGGGGATAGAGGACCACGCCGGCGCTGCGGATGGGAGACACGGTGATGAGGTTTGAACCCAGCGCCTGGACCTGCGACGTCACGGAACTCGTGGCCGCCTGTCCGATCGAGATGAGGGCGATCACGGCGCCCACCCCGATGATGATGCCGAGCATCGTCAGAAAGGCCCGCAACTTGCCTGCGACCAGGCTGCGCCAGGCCATGCGCAGACTTTCTCGCAGCATCAGGAGGCCCCCCTCTCGTCAAGTCCGCGGCGCAGTTCCGGGGGCACCGGGTCGTCTGACACGACGACCCCGTCGCGCAGATGGATGGTGCGTTCGGTGTAGTGCGACACGTCGTCGTCGTGGGTGACCACGACGATCGTTCGCCCGCTGCGATGCAGTTCGAGAAAGAGCCGCAGCACTTCCTCGCCGGACGCCGAGTCGAGGTTCCCGGTCGGCTCGTCCGCGAGGATCACGTCCGGCTGGCCCGCGAGCGCTCGGGCGATGCCCACCCGCTGCTGCTGGCCTCCCGAGAGTTCGAGCGGCCGGTGGTGCCCGCGGTCGGCAAGGCCGACCGACTCGAGCGCCCCCTCCGCCCTCCGCCGACGAGCGGCGGCGGAGAGGCCGCGGTAGACGAGCGGCAGTTCGACGTTCTCGAGGGCCGTGAGCTGCGGCAGCAGGTTGTAGTTCTGGAAGACGAACCCGATGCGCGCATTGCGCACCTCCGCGAGCTGGTCGTCCGACTTGCGCCCGACGTCCTCGCCCGCGAGCAGGTACCTGCCGCCGCTCGGCCGGTCCAGGCAGCCGAGCAGGTTGAGAAGCGTCGACTTCCCGGAGCCTGACGGCCCCATGATCGCAACCATCTGGCCCTGGGGGATCGCGAAGTCGATGCCGCGCAGGGCCGGCACGTCCACAGACCCCAGGTGGTAGGTACGCTCCAGCTGCTCGACGCGGATGACGTCGGGCATCTCAGTTGCCACCCTGTCCGCCGCCATTGCCGCCGTTGCCGCCGCCGCCGCCGTTGCCGCCAGGGCCGAATCCCCCTCCGCCTCCGCCTCCGCCGCCCGACAGCCGTCGGCCGAAGCCGCCGCCGAAACCGCCGGTCGGCGTCGCGGTGCCGGACGACGCCGACGCCGTCACGACCACCTGTCCCGCGCTGAGGCCGGAGATGACCTGCGCGCTGACGTCATTGGAGAGGCCGAGCGTGATCCGCTTCGTGACGATGCCGTTTTGGGTGCGGACCTGCACGCTCGCGTGCGCGCCGTAGCCGCTCACCGCCTCGACCGGGATCAAGAGCGTATTGCGCACCCGTGCGACCAGGATCGATACGCTCGCGGACATCCCTGCGAGCAGCTTGTCGGGCCTTGCGATGCTGATCGTTACGTTGAAGTTCGCTACCCCCTGGCTGTTGACACCAGCCGGAGCGATCTGTGCGACTGTTCCAGCAAAGACCTGGCCGGGCAGAGCGTTCGCCGTCACGATGGCCCGCTGTCCGACCTGGACCTGGGAGATCGAGAGCTCGTCGATCGGTGCCAGCACCTGCAGCGTGCTGGGGTTCTCAACGGCGAAGAGCGCCGTCGACACCGATGCCGAGGAGGACGACGAAGAGCCCGAACCGGTCTTGGTGTTGTCGCCGACCTGCGCATTCACCGCCGTGATGATCCCGCTGATCGGGCTGGTGATGTTGAGCTCCGCCACGGCCTGCTCTGCATCCGCGACGTTCTGCTCGTCCACCGCGATCCGCGCCTTCAGCGAGGCAATCTGGCCCGCGGAGGGCGGGGTCGGGCTCTCCAGCTGGTTCAGCGTGTTCTCGTCGGCTGACAGCACCGATTCGTCGGATGCCAGCTGCGTCGAGAGCGACGGGTCGGAAAGGGTCAGGACGGTCTGGCCGTCGCTGACGCTCTGGCCAACGTTCGCCGCGATCGACGCGACCGTACCCGAGGACTGCGCCGTAACATCCTGAGACTGGGAGAACTCGATCGTTCCCTGGCCATACGTGTAGGAGTTCGGAAGGCTCGCAGTGACCGACATGCCCTCGCGCAGCACACCGCTCGGCGGAGACTGCACGGTGAGGGTGACGGGATACAGTGTGCCGCCCTTGCCCTGTCCCGACGCGACGACGCCGATCGAGGAAACGGTGGCGTTCAGGGTGCCGACGCCCGGCACAGTGATCTGCGCGCCCTCGCCGACAAATGCGGTCTGCAGGTTGGTGGCCGGCAGATTGGCGTCGACGACGACGTCCGCGGGGTTCACGACCTGGAAGAGCACCGTGCCCTGCCCGACCGACTCTCCCTCAGCCACATTCATCTGGGAGATCACGCCGCTGAACGGCGCCGCCACCGACAGCCCCTGGATCTCCTGCTGGTCCGCCGCGACCCGCTGGGTATCGGCCTGCACCCTTTCCCTCTGGGACGTGATCTGCGCCGCCGTCGGGGGCGTCGGCGAAACCAGAGCACTCAGCGACGCCTGGTCGGACGCGAGCTGCGCCTTTGCGGACAGCACCTGCGTCTCGAGCGTCCCGCCGTCGTTGACGGTCGCCAGCACCTGTCCCTTGGTCACCTTCTGGCCCAGCTGCACCGGCACGGAGGTGATCGTGCCGTTCTGGCTGGCCTGCACGTTCAGCGACGTGGCTGCCTGCACCGTGCCGGTCCCGGTGACGTTCACGAACAGGTTCCCGTACGCCGCCGTCGCAAACGCATACTGCGCCGCTGCCGCGGGATGTCTTCCGCGCAGCAGCCGCATTCCGGCGAATCCCACCACAACCAGGGCCACGATCACGACGATCACCGTACCGAACCGACGCACGGCGCACTTCCTTTCAGCGGTGCCGCATTACTCCCTCGGCTGGGTCTCCGCGATCCGGCGCAGGATCCGGGCGAGTTCCTCGCGGTCCTCCGGTGAAATGGCGCCAAGCATCTGCTCCGCGACGGCGCGGCGCCGATCGCGCAGTCCCTGGATCACCCGCACGCCTTCGGGCGTCACGTGCACGACCACGGCCCGGCGGTCCTTCTCGCTGCGCTCCCGGGCGACCAGTCCCCGCGCCTCGAGTTCAGTGACGATCTGGGTGATCGCCGCCGGCGTCAGGTGCAAAAACTGTGCCAGTTCCGTGACGCGCGCCGGCCCGTGTGGCATCGCGTGCAGTTCGCCAGCGTCCTCCCTGAGGCGCATCAGTACCATGTGGTGGCTGGGCCCAAGTCCTGCAATCCCCCCGCTGCGCATCGCCCTGCGCATCATCCCGAAGAGGGAAAAGAGGTCGGAGAGCAGGTCGTCGGGCTGTGGACGGTCCACCAAGGCAGGTCCCCCTCACGGTCTTTTAGACAGTAACTTAGGTACTTAAGAATGACCTTAGAAAGAGAGATGCGTCAACGCTTTACACCGGGGGGCGAAGGGCAATGGGGGCTACCACTGTTCGGACAGGCCGTTTGAAGGGTTCGTGGCGGGCATATGGAAGCTTCCTCCAGGGGAGAGGCCGTCGTATGAACTCGCGCTGGATCGTGCTCGCCGCTGCCGCCACCATTCTCTGCGGATGCTCCGGCGCTCCAGCGCTGCCCGATTCGTCACCTGCTCTGCATCAGAAGCTCCGCCACACCGGTAAAACTCCGTCGCGGACGCAATCGATCCCCTCTACTGCTACGGCGAAGGCGCTCGCCGGTCCGCAGCAGGACATCCAAACCCTCCTCACCGGCCCGGCGAAATCCCTCCCCGTCGACCCGAATGCGGGCGGCTATTTCTATCTCCACGGCCACGGTCTGTTGGTCCAGGTTTGGCCCTCCGGACCGTCTCCCGACGGTCACGTCTGCGGCGTCTACTTCAACATGACGATCGGCCTCATGGGGGTCGTCTTCCGCGGCGTGGCCGCCGGCGGCAGCGTCCGCACCTCGGAAGAAACGTCCGCCGTGCGATTCGTCCCGCTGACGGACGAGACACTCACCGAGTACGTTACCCGACCACACTTTGCGGCGCGGGTACGCGACGCGATGCGCGGCACACTCGTGCCTGCGGAGTCCTTCGAGGTCCGGCCCTACTCTCTTACGGAGCGGATCGACGCGTAGTTTCTCCGTCAGTGCAACCAATGCCGGCCGGGCCCGTTCCCCCGGGTATACAAATTTCCATTCGTCGTAAAGAGTCGTTCCAGTTCGGTTGGATACGCAAGCGCGCACACAAAAACGAGATCGACCCTGCCGTCTCATCGGCAGGGTCGATCTCGTGCAAATCTGGTGGCCCCAACGGGATTCGAACCCGTGTTCCCACCTTGAAAGAGTGGTGTCCTAGGCCTCTAGACCATGGGGCCAACAGCGATATTATACGCTGCTGCGGCAGTTTTGGCCATTGAAAAACCTGTACTGATCGATTCCGCACCGACGGGCAGACTCGCCTTGAAGGGGGTGTCACACGATGCCGAATCGAAAGCCGAACGAGCAAGAGCGTGAGGAAGCTCTGGAGGACCTCAAGTTCGAGGTGGCCGATGACGTGGACGTGCCGCTCGAAGAGGACGGCGACAACGGTGATCTCACAGCGCGTCAGCTGGGCAAAGTCGGCGGCAATATGGTGAAGCGCCTGATCGAACGCGGTGAACAGGCGCTGGCGGATGACGAAGAAGACGGGACGAGCGACTAGCCGGTCGGGAGCACGAACGCCGCCACGGCGATCGCGGCCAGCGCGACCAGCGACAGCAGGACGGTGCGCGGGCGCCGGGCCATGATTGCCCATGCCGCGCCGGCCGCGACCGCCGCCACGGGGCCGAGCACCAAAAGCCACAGTCCTGCGGCGGCGAGTCCGTCACCGCCTCCGTGCAGCGCCGCCCGCAGCAACGCTGCCGCTCCGTGCGGCATCTTGTGCACCGGATCCACGAGGCCAACCACCATGCCCGCGATCGCCAGCACGAGTCCGGCGATGCCCAAGCTCGCCTCTGCCCAGAGCGCAGCGCGGCCAGGCCCCGCCTCGGAACGCGTAGCCCTCATAGGTGATGCACCGCCATCTGTACCGCAACCGCCACCAGGACGCCCGAGAAGAGGAGCGAGAGTATGCGCGTCGAGATCTTCTGCTGGATGAGCCCGGCCACTTGTGCGCCGACCGCTACGCCGACGACCGCGAGGCCGGCGACGACCGGATCGATGCGCCCGGCCCGCAGGTAGAGGATCCCCCCGGCAGCGGCCGTGACCCCGACCATGAAGCTGCTCGTCGCGACCGCCCGCTTCATCGGAAGTCCCAGGAGAATGTTGATCACGGGAACGTTGACCGGCCCGCCGCCGATCCCGAGCAGTCCAGAGAGGGCGCCGGAGACCAGCATGAGCGGGTAGGCGATGCGCGGTCTCGGCCTCGCGGGGGTCCGCTCCTGGCTTTGACGGCGCAGCACGTGGCGCTGCAGCAGTACATACGCAGTGTAGAGGGTCAGCAGCAGGAAGACCGCCGCGATCACAGGAGCGCCTGCCCGCAGTCCGATCATGCCTCCGGCGAGGGCGCCGATGCTGGTCCATGCGACGAGTGAAATGCCCAGTTCAGTGTCCGTCAGTCCTTGCCGGATGTAGGCGACACTGCTGGAGATCGACGTCGCCGACACGGCAATCAGGCTGGTTCCGACAGCCTCGGGCAACGGTATGCCAAGCGCAGTGGAGAGCGCCGGCACGAGCACCACGCCTCCTCCCAGCCCGAGCAGGCCCCCGAGCAGCCCCGCAAACAGCGCGACAGGCAGTACCCAAAGGCGCATTGCCAAAAACCTCCACATCCGCTAGGATCCGCTGCGATGGCGGATTCCTAATCCGGCTTCGCGCCTCGGCTCGGGCACTCCTGCCAGTGCGGCAGGTATCAATTCGGCGCGCGAGAAACTACTTTTTCGGGCTGCGCAGACTTTTTGTCATGTGTTGCCACTCTCCCCTGAAACAACATGGCGTTTCATTCGTCTTAGTTGTTGCAGCGGTTCTTTGGAGGGAAAGGCGAGTTTGATCCAAGATCTCGCCAATCTGAGCGACAAGGAACTCGTCGGCCGCGCCCAACGTGAGGACGCGCCCGCCTTCGGCGTACTCGTCGAGCGCTATGAGTTGCAGCTCCTGAGGATGTGCACTGCGCTCACGGCGGATCCCGAAGCGGCGCGGGAACTCGCCCAGACGACCTGGGCCAAGGCGTTCGAGGCGATCGGCAACCTGCGGGAGGGAGAACGTTTCTTCGGCTGGCTGCGGCAAATCGCCGTCAACCAGCTGCGCGACGGCTTCAAACGTCGCCGCCTTCCCCAGGTACCATTCGACGAAGCGCTGCACGACAGTCCGGACGAGGCGGCAGGCCCGGAGGGCATCCTTCTGCGCAGCGAGCGCAGGACGGAGATCTCCCAGGCGCTCGCTACGCTCTCGGAACATGACCGTCGCATGCTTACCTTGCGCTATGCGCAGGACTTCTCCTACAGGGAGATCGCCCTGCAGCTGGGCACGACGGAAGGCACTGTCGCAACATGGCTCTACCGGGCCAAAGATCGGCTGAAGAAGGCGCTCGATCAGGGGAAGGGCGGACAGGTCTGATGGCAACGCACCTCGCCGGACTGGAGATTTCCCGCTACGCGGATGGCGAACTCGCACCGGAGCCGACAGCGCGGCTCGAGGCACACCTCGCCGTCTGCGCGGATTGTCGTGCGCGGGTCCGTGCGGAACTCCTGGTCGGCGCGGATCTGCGCGCCCACTTTGCCGCCGCAGGGTCCGACCTCTCCGTCGCGCTGCCGCGCCGCACATGGCGCCCGCTGCGCTACGCAGCCGTCGCTGCAGCCGCACTGATCATGGGCATTGTCGTCGCACCGCGCCTCACAGGCGACCTGAACGCTCCCCAAAGTCCGGCGGGTGCAGTCAACGAGTATACGCTCTACGTGGCCGCGGGACGCGCTGGCCGCGCGGCCTACACAACGGTGCAGGGCTTTGTGGTGGCGTCGGGCAGCGGTCGCTTGAGTGTGCGGGTCGGGGCGCAGATCATGCGGGTGGATCTCCCCGCAGGTTACTCCTCCTCGCAGTACCCGGTCGGATGCGCGGTGGTCGTCCACGGCCTCTCGCAAGGGCCGGATCGCATCGAGGCCGCCGCGATCCAACGCATCGCGCCTTAGACTTTTGGGCCATTCGGAGCGCTACGCCAGTGCGTGGCGCTCTTCTTCGCCTTGGCACGCCTGGGCAAAGTTCCTTGTCCCTTGCGGGCGCCCCGCGCAGGAGATTGGCGATCCCGCAGGAACTACCCTTCAGCACACCTGGGCTCCGCATGCAGGGGGTGGCTCGACTGAACCGCAAGGCCAAAGTGGCTGCACTCGTCTTCGCCCTGATGACGGTCGGATTGGTCGTATTTGGCTTCCTGGTGGTTCCGCCGGCGCAGCGCTTCCACTTCATGGGCTGGGCGGAACTCTCCCTCGGCGGTCTCTTCGTATCTCTCGGCATCGATCGCCGGCAAAGCGGCTACGCCAGCGGCTCGCTCTACATCGGGGTCGGGGTCTTCCTGGTCGTGGTCGTACTTGTCGGCACGCTGCTCGCTCCCGCCCACGCGCACTAGCCGCCTGGGCGGCCGGCGATCTCCGGCGGACGCGGCAGGCCGAGCGCGGACGCCGCCCACGGCAGCGCGTGCCGCAGCTGAGCGCGCTGGATGCCGCGCAGCCGGGGCAGACCCGCCATGGCCGGACGCCCCGCACGCGAGGCAAAGTAGCCCGAGACCGCGCTTGCCGCGGCAGGAAGTGCCCAAGCGGGCAGCTTTACGCCCCGGGCCTCGAGCGCGGCCCGGTATCGGTCCGCGAGGAGCGACGCACTTGGACCGCCCTCGCTTTCCAGACTCGGCAGGAAGGCCGCGATGTCGAAGGCGATCGGCCCCCGGCAGATATCCGCCCAATCGAACAGCACGAGCTGCCCGCCGCGGAACGCGAGGTTGTCGGAGCGGATGTCGCAGTGCAAGAGTCCCCACGGCTGGTCTTGCCGCGCGAGCCGGCTTTCTGCCTCGAGTAGGGCCCCCAGCGACGCGTCCAGCCATCGCAGCGCCGCGTGCGCCTGATCGCCAAAGAGGGCTAGCAAGCCGTCCCGGTCCTCGCCGTGCGGGGCGACGCGCGCCCAGTTCGCGGTGAAGGCGTCTCCAAGGACGGGCAGGTCGGCCTGCTCCTCCATGCCGCCAGCATGGAACGCCGCGACGTCCTCGACCGCCCGGTACGAGAGCTCGTCCGTCCATGGCGGCACCCAGGTCGCCTCGCGCAGGTCCTCGAGCAGCAGGAGATGCCAACCTTCGCACCGCACCGCTCCGTAGAACGCGGGCGACCAGGGCCGGATCGCCTGGACCTCGCGGTAGGCGCGCTCCTCCAGCGGCAGCACGTGCCAGTGGTGCTCCGTTGCGCGCAGCCCGGCTCCCTTCGCGAAGACCCTGCGGCCGTCGGCGAGGGACATGCGAAAGGTCGCGCTCGGCCCGAAACCGCCGAAGACGCGAACGGCGCGCCGGACCGGCGCACCGAGCAAGCTTGCGATCTCTTCCTTGAGTTCTTCGGGCACCTCACGCCAGAAGGGCTTTGGCTCGCGTTGCACGCAGTGCCCTCCCCTCTTCCTTTGCCGACATGTTACTGCCGGAGGACCGCCTCAGCAACGGCGAGATCGAACACGGCCGCCCCGACGCTTTTGAAGACCGTGATCCCCCGGCGCGGCAAGCGGGCGCCCGCGAGCGTCTTCAGGCCGCCCAGGGACACCTTCCCCGCTGCCGCCGCCTGCAGGAGGTCCCCGGCTTCGGCAAGCGCGCCCGCGACGTCGTCGACGAGCAGCTGGCTTGCAGCGGCGAGCAGATCCGGCGCGAGCTCGCTCATTTCGGGCAGGTAGCTTCCCATTGCATTCAGGTGGATTTCCGCCGGAACGTCGTCGCAGGACAGGAGCGGGCGCAGCGCCGCCGTCGCCAAGGTCGCCGCGTGGGCACCCGCAACCGCAGCGGCCGGATCCTCGGCGATGCGGATCGTCACGCCCTGCAGTTCACCCCGCAGGCGCTCCGCGAGGCGCTCCGCGCGCTGCGGGGTGCGGTTCCAGATCCGCAGTTCCTGCAGGGGCGCCGCCTCGCAGAGCGCGCGTGCCTGATAGTAGCCCTGCTGGCCGGCTCCGAGCACCGCTCCGATCCGGCTGCCGTCCGGTGCGAGCAGGGCGGTCGCATGCCCGGCCAGGGCTCCGGTGCGGATGCCCGTGAGCTCCACGCCGTCCAGCACCGCAAGCAGTTCGCCTGACGTTCGCTCATAGAGAAAGAACTCGCCGACGATCGCCGGCAGGCCGCGGTCCGGGTTGTCGCCGCGAAGATGGAGGACCTTGAGGCCGAGATGCTCCCGGGAGACGGCCGGCATCAGCAGAGAGGATCCCTCCGCGACGCCGAAGGAGGTCCGCACCGGTCCCGACAGGCTGCCGGCCTCGATGGCCGCAAACGCCCCGGCGATGGCCTGCCGCGCCACAGACGGCGGCAGGGCCTCGCGCAAAGCGTCCGAGCCGAGGTATCTCACGCGCGGGGTCCCTTGCGCTCCGCCATTCCGACCAGAAGGTGCAGGAGCGCCCAGACGGCCATGTGGGAGGACACTCCGTTCGGATCGTTCGGCGGGTAGACCTCGACGAGGTCGAATCCGATCACGTTCTCCTGCTGTCCGAGATAGTGCAGCGCGCGGTAGAGCTCGTAGGTCGTGAGGCCGTTCGGATCGGTGGGGCCGCCCGGGTTGAACGCCGCGTCCAGAACGTCGCTGCAAACGGTGACGTAGACGCCCTGGGTGTGAGCGCTCGCGATCCGGTGCGCCGCTTCGACCACGCGGTCGATGCCCTGCTGGCGCACGTCGTTGATGCTGAGCGTGGTCGCCCCGATCGACTGCGCGTATTCCTGCTGCTCGCGCATGTTGCGCGGTCCCCGGATGCCGAGGTGCACGAGGCTCTTCGTGCGCACGCCCGGCAGCTCCGCAGCGCGCCGGAAGGGACAGCACCGGGCGTAGCGGTCGCCGTCATACTCGTCCTTGTTGTCGTAATGCGCGTCGAAGTGGACGATGCCGACCGTCTCGCCGCGCCGCTCCGTGATCGCCTTGATGATCGGGTAGGAGATGGCGTGGTCCCCGCCGTAGGTGACGGGAAAGACGCCGGCATCGACGATCTTTGCGATGCGCTCCTCGATCGCCGCAAAGCTCGCCGCGCGGTCCTGCATGTCGATGCGCACGTCGCCGCAGTCCACGAGCTGGAGCCGGTCAAACGCGTCGATGCCGTACTCCGGCAAAAAGCCGGTGTAGCGCGCCGACGCCTGCCGGATCGTGCGCGGTGCAAGCTCGCATCCGGACCAGGTTCCCCAGGTGATCGTCCCTTCCCAAGGGACGCCGGAGACGGCGACGTCCGCCTGGCCGCGCAGGTTTTCCGGGTGCACGAACGGCTTGCCAAAGAGCGTCGGCGTGTCCCCGTAGAGCACGGGCAGCGCCGCCGCCTCCGACTTGAAGTTCCCCATCTCCATCGCTCTCCTAGCTTTGGGTATCGGCCTCTTGGGGCGCCTTGACCTCCGGTTCGCCGCCGAGGTAGGCGGCCCGCACGCGCGGATCCTCCGCCAGCACCTGCGCCGTGTCCTGGAGCACGACCTGACCGGTCTCGAGCACATAGCCCCGGTCCGCAAGCCGCAGGGCCTGGCGTGCGTTCTGCTCGACGAGCAGAATCGCCGTGCCGCGCTGGCGGATCTCCTCGATGATCGAGAAGATCTGGCGCACGAGGATCGGGGCAAGCCCCATCGACGGCTCGTCGAGGGCCAGAACCTTCGGTTCGACCATCATCGCCCGCCCGATCGCCAGCATCTGCTGCTCCCCGCCGGAGAGCGTCCCCGCGAGCTGCGAGCGGCGCTCGTGCAGGCGGGGGAAGATCCCGTAGACCGCCTCTCGGCGCTCCTCGATGCGCTTTGGCTGCCGGCGGAAGAGGTAGGCGCCGAGGTTCAGGTTCTCCTCGACCGTCAGGTTCGCGAAGACCCTGCGGCCCTCCGGGACATGGCTCAGCCCCAGCAGCACGATCTCGTGCGCCCGCGCCCGGGTGATGTCCTTTCCGCGCAGCGTCACACTGCCGCTGCGCGCGCGCTCTAGGCCGGAGATGGTCCGCAGCGTCGTCGTCTTGCCTGCGCCGTTTGCGCCCAGCAGGGCTACGATCTCGCCCTCCTCCACCTCAAGCGACACGCCCTTCAGCGCCTCGATGTTGCCGTAGAACGTATGCAGGCCGCGCACCTCTAGGAGCGCCATGTGTTCACCGCCTCATCGTCCTGCTCGCTTTCGTCGCGCCCGAGGTACGCGTCGATCACGTGCTGGTTGCGCTGGATTTCCTCCGGCGTGCCTTCCGCGATCTTGCGGCCGCGGTCGATCACGACGATGTGTTCGGAGACGCCCATTACGAGGTTCATGTCGTGGTCGATCAGCACGACGGTCACGCCGAGCTGCTGGATGCGCCGCACAAGGCCCATCAGGTCGCGCTTCTCGCTGGGGTTCATGCCGGCGGCCGGCTCGTCGAGGAGCAGCACCTGCGGCTGCGCCGCAAGCGCGCGCGCGATCTCCAGGCGGCGCTGGTCGCCGTAGGCGAGTTCGGACGCCTTGACGCCCGCCACCTCCTCGAGCCCGACGAAGCGCAGCCAGGCGCGCGCGGTGCGCAGGCTGTCGCGTTCCTCCCTGCGCTGTGCGCGGGTGTGCAGCAGGGACCCGAGCACATTCACCCGCTGGCGCGGGTACATGCCGACGAGCACGTTCTCGAACACCTGCATGCCCTTGAACAGGCGAATGCCCTGGAAGGTGCGCGCGAGGCCGGCCGCCACCACCTCGTGCGGCTGCTTGCCGCGCAAGGGCGTCGCCCCGAGCGTCACCGTGCCGGCGTCCGGCCGCGTCACTCCCGTGATGCAGTTGAACACCGTGGTCTTGCCCGCGCCGTTCGGCCCGATGATGCCGACCACCTGGCCGCGCTGCACGCGGAACGACACGTCGTCGACCGCGAGGACGCCGCCGAACCGCCGGCGCAGCCCCTCCACCAGGAGCGCCGACTCTGCGCCCTTGGCCTTCGGGGCATCGGGGAACTGCGGGAGATCGTCGTCGCCGGGCGGACCGAGCTGGCCGAACGGGTCGCGCGTGCGCGCCGCCGCGGGCCACAGGCCCTGGGGGCGCAGCAGCATCAGGGCGATCAGACCGATCGCGAAGACGAAGAGGCGCCACAGCGACATGAAGCGCAAGATCTCCGGCAGCCCGACGACGACGGCCGCACCCAGCAGAACGCCAGGGAAACTGGCCATGCCGCCCAGCACGACGACGATCAGGATGTTCACCGACTGGGTGTAGGTGAAGCTGTCGGGGGAGATCGCCGTCAGCCGTGCGGCGAAGAACGATCCCGCAAGGCCGGCGAAGATGGCTCCGAACACGTAGGCCCAGAGCTTCACCCGCACCGACGGCACGCCGACCGCCTCGGATGCCGACTCATCCTCGCGCAGGCTGAGCCACGCCCTACCCATGCGCGAATACGCGAGATGTCGCGTGAAGAAGAGGATCACCAGCAGGAAGGCGAGCCCCAGGTAGTACTGCGACATGTCGCTGAAGATCTGGTAGCCGAAGATGCTCGGCGCCGGGATGCCGTAGATGCCGTTCGGCCCTCCGGTGAAGCCCAGGTTCGTCGCGGTGATGCGGACGATCTCGCCGAAGCCGAGCGTGACGATCGCGAGATAGTCGCTGCGCAGACGCAGCGTCGGGTAGCCGACGATCACGCCGGCGATCGCCGAGAAGAGCACGGCAAACGGGAGTGACTCCCAGAAGTTCATGTGCCCGACCGTCGTCAGGAGCGCCGTCGTGTAGGCGCCGATCGCGTAGAACGCCGCGTAGCCGAGGTCCAGGAGGCCCGCGTAGCCCACGACGAGGTTGAGGCCGAGGCCGAGCATCCCGAAGGTCAGGATGCCGATCATGACGTCCAGCCAGTAGAGGTTGATCATGAAGGGGATGGCGAGGCTCAACACGAGGATCGCGAGCGGCCCGAACCGGATGATGAGCGGCGAGAGGCGCTGTGCCCTGGCGATCACGGCGTCACATCCTCTCGACGACGCGTTCGCCGAGGAGGCCGGTGGGCTTGAAGACAAGCACCAGGATCAGCACGGCGAACACGATGACATCCTGCCATTGCGACGAGATGTAGCCCGCCGCGAACGACTGCAAGAGGCCGATCAGGAGCCCGCCGACCATGGCTCCCGGGATGTTCCCGATCCCGCCGAGCACGGCGGACGTGAAGGCGCGCAGACCCATCAGGAAGCCCATCAGGAAGTTGATCTGCGTGTAATAGAGGCCCATCATCACGCCCGAGGCCGCCGCGAGGGATCCGCCCAGCAGGAACGTGATCATGATCACGCCCTCGACGTTCACGCCCATGAGGCGCGCCGCGTCCTGGTCGAACGAGAGCGCACGCATCGCGGTGCCTACCGGCGTGAACTGGACGAACAGGTAGAGCGCGGCCATCAGCAGGATACTCAAGACGAACATGCCGACCTGCACCCAAGTGACGTGCGCGCCGCCCAGCAGGAAGCCGGTGGTCGGCAAAAGGTTTGTCGGGTAGGTGTCAAACCCCGCCCCGAAGAGCATCATCGCGCCGTTCTCGAGCGCGAGCGAGACGCCCAGTGCCGTGATCAGGATCGAGAGGCGGGAGGCCCGCAAGAGGGGCTGGTACGCGATGCGGTCGATGCCGACGGCGAGGAGTCCGATGACGGCCATGGCCACGAGAAGCGCCACTATCAGCAGCAGGGCGGCCGGGGCGTGCATGCCGGCGAAGGCGCCCAGTACTGTCCAGCCGATGAAGGCACCTGCCATGAAGAGGTCTCCGTGCGCGAAGTTGATCAGGCGGATGATCCCGTAGATCATCGTGTAGCCAAGTGCAACGAGCGCGTAAAATGACCCGATCGTCAGTCCGTTGACGAGGTACTGCAAAAAGAAGCTCGTGACAGGGCCCCCCTTTGACTGCGGCTCGCATCGCGGGGAACGGCGCGCGGCGGCGGCTGATCTGCCGCCGCCGCGCGGCGTACCGGAGCCGGAGAGCAGGCTATGGCTAGGGAACGCTCACCCACTGGCCCGAGCTGTTGAGCTCCTGGAACGCGGTGAACTGCTGGTTGACGATCTTGAGCGTGATGTAGACGGCCGGCGTGCGGTCACCGACCTTGTTGAAGCTGAACGTGCCGGTCATGCCCTGGTAGTCCTTCACCTTGTGCAGCGCGGCGTTGATCGCGCTGGCCTTCGTCGAGCCGGCGCTCTTTATCGCCTGCGCTAGCACCGACACCGCGTCGTACTCGTAGACGGAGTAGGGTCCCGGCGCCTGGCCGTACTTGGCCGTGTAGTCCGTCACGTAGCTCTTGGCGGTGCCCAGGAACTGCGCGAGCGGTGCGGTCGTGATGATGAAGTTGTTCGCCGCCGCGCCCGCCGTCTTGATCACGGTCGGGTCGTTGGTGGCGTCGCCGCCCATGATCTGGAACTTGAGACCGAGCGTCGCCGCCTGCTTCAGCAGAAGGCCCGCCTCGGTGAAGTAGCCGGTGTAGTAGAGGACGTCCGGGTGCAGCGAAGCGATGTGCGTCAGTTCGGACGTGTAGTCGCTCTGTCCCGGCGTGATCGTCTGGTGGATCACGGTGATGCCGGGGTACTTGTTCAGCGCGTCGATGGTGTTCTGCGCCAGGCCTGCCGCGTAGGTCGAGGCGTCGTCCATGACGACGACCTTCTTCGCGTGCAGGTAGTTGGCGATGAAGTTCGCGGCGAACGGGCCCTGCTCGTCGTCGCGGCCGATCGTGCGGAAGACGTCGTTGTAGCCGTACTGTGTGAGCTGCGGGTTCGTCGACGCGTCGAGCACGAACGGGATGTCGCCGTTCTGGTGGAACACCTGGAGTTCAGGCAGCGATGCGCTCGAGCAGTAGCCGCCGGCCACGGCGGTCACGTTGTCCGAAATGAGCTTCTGCGCAGCCTGTGCGGCTGTCTGCGCGTCGCAGGCGTCGTCCACCGGCACGATCTGGATCTTGCGACCGAGCACGCCGCCGTTGCTGTTGACCTTCGCCGCGGCGAGCTTCGCACCGTCGACGATGTCCGTACCGGCGCTGGCGTAGGGGCCGGAGAGCGGCACCGGCACACCGATCAGAATGGGCGAATTGCTACTCGATGAGGGCGAAGTGGAGCCGCAAGCCGCGAGCAGCAGCGATGCTGTGGCAGCTGCCGCTGCGATCGCCGCAAGACGCTTCTTCTGCAAGAGCCGTAACCTCCTCGCTGTGGCATGGGTCCAAAACGGTGCAATGACGGATCACGTCGCGTGCATGGCAACCAGGGACTGCGCGAGCGCTCCACCACCCCCTCGGCCGCTTGGCCGGCAAAGGCGCCGAGGATCGTAGCCTGCGCCCGACCTCGCGTTGGCATACCATGGTCGACTTAACGCACTCTACATGATTTCTCGCTGTGAGCTTGTTTCTCCTCCTAAAGCGATGGTGGTACATTGCGCTCTTGTTACCAGCCGCCGTAAGCCATCCAGCCGCCGTCGACGGTGACGTGGCTACCCGTCACATACGCTGCCTCGTCCGAGCAGAGGAAGAGCGCCACGTTCGCGACCTCGTCGAGCGTGCCGTAGCGGCCCAGCGGCGTTCGCCGCTGGATGTCGGCGTCGTCGTAGCTGCCGCTCGACTGGTCCTGCACATCAAGGTCGGTGCGGATGTAGGCGGGATCGAGGCAGACGACGCGCACGCCGTGGCGGGCCCACTCGTTCGACAGCACCTTGGTGAGCCCGATGAGGCCGTGCTTCGCCGAGCAGTAGGCGGCCCGCATCGGCATGCCGACCTCTCCGAAGATCGATCCGATCTGCAAAATGACGCCGCGGCCCTGCGGCACCATCACGCGGCCGGCGGCCTGGGATCCGGCGAAACAGCCGGCGAGGTTCACCTCGAGCACGCGCAGGAAGTCGCCGTAGTCGAGTTCGAGCGACGGCCCGATCGCGTTGATGCCCGCATTGTTGACCCAGATGTCGAGCCTGCCGTATGCCGCCACGGCCGCATCGGCAAGCCGCCGCGCGTCCTCCGCCCGCGACACGTCTCCCTCAACCGCAGTGGCGGCGATGCCCTCGGCCCGAAGCGCGTCGGCCGCCGCCTGCGCCCGCTGCATGGTGCGCGAGTTGACAGATCGGAA
>JAKAPV010000156.1 GCA_021806845.1 Bacillota bacterium
CGTTGCCGCCGAGCGTGAGGACGATGAAGATGACCTCGATGCCCTCGAGCAGCACGCCGTTGAAGGCGGTCGCGAAGGCCATCGCGTCGACGTTGCCGGACTTGCGCAGGGTTGCGACCTCCCGCTCGTAGATGGCCGCCTCGTCGTGCAGGGCCTTGCGCCCTGTGGCGCGCAAGATCGCCTTGCGCATCCACTTGAGTCCGAAGAGGACCAGTATGACGCCGATGAGGGCGCGCACCAGGCCGATCGGGAAGAGCGCCAGGATGGCGTAGCCGAACGCGGCGACGAGCGCCGCGAGCGCCACGAGCGCCGTGAGGGTGCCGTAGATCGCGGAGCGCCAGCCGCGCACCGATGATGCCGCGAGCACGATGGTGAACGCCTCTACGAATTCGACGGACGCCGCGATGAAGACGGCAAGAACGACGAAGACATGCAACGCGAGCCCTCCCCGTGGATGTACAAGAGCACTTTCTGCCGCCGCGCGGTCGATCCTGCAGCGGCAGGCGCCGGTCCGGCCAAGGCGCGGAATCTTAACAAAGCAGATTGCGTCATTTTTCCTCAGCTGCCCTGCGGATACTTCTCGAACACCTCCGCGAGGAAGAGCTCCGCCGTCGGCGAGGGGGTGATGTCCCGCGGCACGACGAGGCAGGTCGTCCGCCGAAGATCCGCGATGCCGCGCAGGCGCAGGCGCCGCAGGCGACCCTGCGCGACGTCCGCACGGGCGGTGGATTCCGGCACGAACGCGATGCCCATGCCGTGGCCGACGACTTCGCGGACGGCCTCATGCCCGTCGAACTCCATCGTGACGCGCGGGTGGATGCCGCGCTCCTCGAGGGCCGCGTCGACGAACGAACGAAAATGCGTGCCGAGCTCATAGGCGATCACCGGCAGGCGCTCGAGATCGGCGGCCTCGATCTCATCCGGCAAACCCGCCGCAAACTGCGGAGCAGCCACGAGCGCGACGGGATCGTCGAACAGCGGCCGGCAGGTGACGCGCGGGCTCTGCACCGGGACCGTGGTCAAGGCGATGTCGGCCTCGTGCGCGAGCACCCGGTCGACGGTGGTGCGGATCGGACCGGTGCGAACCCGCACGCGCACCCTGGGGTGTCTTTGACTGAACGGACTGAGCATGTCCGGCAGCGTGTAGATCGCGATCGTGTCGACGCACGCGATGGTGATATCACCCGTCTCGGGCGAAGAGACGCCCGCGAGCTGGCGGAGCAGTTCGCGCTCCAGAGACTGCATGCGCTGCGAATAGCCGTAGACGACCTCGCCGGCCGGCGTCGGCACGACAGAGTGCCCACGGCGCTCGCAGAGCCGTGCGCCGACGTCCGACTCCAGTGCCTTGAGCTGCCGCGAGACGGCGGGCTGCGACAGGTGCAGACGCTCCGCCGCCGCGGTGATGCTGCCGAGGTCCACGATCTGTGCGAACGTCTGCAGATAACGGAGCAGCACGGCGGTCGCCTCCTATGCACAACTGTTATTATGGGGATGCATGACTTTCACTTGATTATAAGGCGTTCTGCAGTACTCTGATTGTACTAGGGGGGCAGCCGGATTGGCGAAGTCGCTGGCATGGAAGATCGGCGGCGACCAGGGAGAAGGCATCGATTCTACAGGCGATGTCGTCGGGACGGTCGCCAGCCGCCTCGGATACTACGTATACGGATACAAGCACTTTTCGTCCCGGATCAAGGGCGGGCATACGCACTACACGGTGCGCCTCGGCACGGAGCCGGTGCTCGCGCCGGAACCGGAGGTGCACGTGCTCGTCGCGCTCACGCAGGAGACGATCGACCGCAACGTGCGCGGGCTCGTGGCAGGCGGTCCCGTGATCGCGGACCAGGCGTTCAAGCCGGCCCTTCCGGACGGCGCGCAGGCGCAGCTGATCGAGATTCCGCTGACGCAGATCGCGCGCGAGCTCGGCGCGCCGGTCGTGCGCAACATGGTCGCGGTCGGCGCGTCCGCCGCGCTCCTCGGATTGCCGCTGGACGCCTTTCGCAGCTACGTGGAAGAAAAGTTCGGCCGCAAGGGCCAGGAAACGGTTGCACAAAACGTCCGGGCCCTCGAGCAGGGGCATCGCTTCATCGAGTCGTCGCACGTCGCGGTCCGCTACGAACTGCCTGCGGCGACGCCCGGCACGCGCTACCTGATGACCGGCAACGACGCGCTGGCGCTCGGGGCCCTCGGGGCGGGCTGCCGCCTGATGGCCGCCTATCCGATCACGCCCGCGACCGACATCATGGAGACGCTCGCCAGCCTCTTTCCGAAGTACGGCGGCGCGATCTGCCAGATGGAGGACGAACTCGCCGCGATCACGATGGTGATCGGCGCCGGGTACGCCGGCGCGCGCGCGATGACCGCGACGTCGGGACCCGGATTCAGCCTGATGCAGGAGGGGCTCGGCCTCGCCTCGGTCGCGGAGATTCCCGCCGTCGTCGTCGACACGCAGCGCGTCGGCCCATCGACCGGGATGCCGACAAAGACCGAGCAGTCCGACCTGATGGCCGCCGTCTTCGGTGGCCACGGCGAGGGCGAACGCATCGTGCTGACGCCGGGAACCGCCACGCAGGCCTTCGAGGACGGCTACGAGGCCTTCAACCTGGCCGAGCGCTATCAAAGCCCTGTCATCATCCTCTCGGATCTCGCGCTTGGGCAGTGGCTGCAGACCGTGGAGCGCCTGCCCTACGAGCGGGTGCAGATCGACCGCGGCGCGATCGTCGGCGCGGCTGAGACGCAGGACCTCGAAGGAGAATTCCAGCGCTACCGCCTGACGCCGGACGGCATCTCGCCGCGCACGCTGCCCGGCACGCCGAAGGGCCAGTACCTCGCGACCGGCGTCGAGCACGCGCAGACGGGCAAGGTCTCCGAGGACCCCGCAAACCGCGCCGCGCAGGTGCAAAAGCGCCGGCGCAAGCTGGAGCCGCTGCGCACGCGGGAGGGCGCGATCCTCGTGGACGCAGCGGAGGGCGCGGAGGTTGTGATCGTCTGCTTCGGCTCCTTGATCGGGGCTGTCGACGAGGCAGCCAGTGACCTGCGCGGGCGCGGACTCAAGGTCGGCCGCGTCCAGGTCCGGCAGGCGTGGCCGTTCCCGGCGCAGCCGCTGCGGGCCGCGCTGCAGGACGCGCGCAAGGTGCTGTTCGTCGAGCAGAACGTGACGGGCGAGCTGCGCGAGCTCGCGCGCCTCGAGGGACTCGAGGACGACCGCTTCGCGTCGCTGCTCAAGTACGACGGGACGCTCCTTTTGCCGCAGGAGGTCGTCGAAGAGGTTCGCGTGCTGGTCATGAAGGAGGAGGTGTGACGATGGAAGTCACGCTGAAGGACTACCGGACGTCCGAGAAGTCCTGGTGGTGCCCCGGCTGCGGCGATTTCGGCGTCCTCGCCGCGCTGCAGAAGGCGCTCGTCAACCTGAACACCCAGCCGCACGAGGTGGCCATCGTCGCCGGCATCGGCTGCTCCGGCAAGATCGGCAACTATATCAACTCCTACAACATCCACGTGGTGCACGGCCGCACGCTGCCGTCCGCGCTCGGCGTGAAGATGGCGAACCGCGACCTCCTCGTGATCGCCGCGGGCGGCGACGGGGACGGGTTCGCGATCGGGATGAACCACTTCATCCACGCGGTGCGGCGCAACATCAACGTGAAGTACATCGTGATGGACAACCACATCTACGGGCTCACGAAGGGGCAGAACTCCCCCACGAGCGACCCCGGCCAGCGCGTCAAGGCGACGCCGCAGGGCAACATCGAGTCGCCCGTGCGCCCGCTCTCCCTGGCCCTCTCGGCCGGCGCGACGTTCGTCGCCCAGGGCTTCTCCTCGAACCAGGCGCAGCTTGCGCGCCTGATCGAGGACGCGATCCGCCACCCGGGCTTCGCTTTCGTGAACACCCTGAGCCCCTGCGTCACCTACAACAAGATCAACACCTACGACTTCTACAAGGAGACCCTGACGAACCTGGACGAGGACCCGGACTACCGGCCCGACAGCCGGGCGGCGGCGATCGCGAAGGTGCTCGAGAAGGAAGAGCTCGTGACAGGACTCATCTACCGCGACCCGACCTCCGTACCGTACGAGGACGCGGTGCCCGGGTTCGGCACGGTACCGCTGGCGGGACGCGACATCGCGCTCGCGCCGGAGGATTACGAACTGCTGCTCGCCAAATATCGCTGAGATGGTCCGAACGGCCGCCCCTCGGGGCGGCCGTTCGGCGTTTGCTGGGCATGGCAACACTGCCACATTCTTGTACAGCGCGCCCATATTCGACAGCAATCGAGGCGCGTACGACCTATTCTATACGTACGAGCGCGTGCCAGAGACTCAGGCCGTCGATACCGCCTAAATGAGGTGGATACACCCATGCCGTCGGATCCCGTCATTGCAATTGCGATGGTATTGATCTGCTACACGTCTACCTATACCGCGCTCGACCTCTGGTCTACGCCGACGCGCCTGCAGCTGCGCCAGTGGATCTGGCTCCCGGCAGGCATCATCCTTTCCGTAGGCATCCTGGGCGTGCACATGGGCATCATGCTCGCGGCCAACCCGGCCGACTTCAACGTGCAGCCCTTGCCGCTCGCGATCTCCTTGCTGCTGGCCCTGTCGGCGGGGCTTGCGGTGCTCGCGGCCTCCTCGCGCAGGGGATGGGTCTCGCTGCTTGCGGGCGGGCTCGGGCTCGCGGCGGCGATCGTGCTGCTCCATTTCGCCCACCACGTGCAGAACTTCAGCCTGCCGGGCGGAGCACCTTGGCGGATCGCGGCCTGGAGCGCAGTCGTCACAGCCCTCTCCGTGTCGGGCATCTACCTGACGCGCAAGGCCTTTTCGTGGCGGCGGATCACCCACAGCACGCGGGTATCGCTCGCTGCCCTGGTCCTGACCGCGACCTTCACCGGCGGCACGCTTGTCCAGGTGGCCATCCTGCTCACGGTACACGCGACGCTTGCGCACCCGCAGGCGCTGGGGACCTCCAGTGTGGACGCCATCCTCCGGATCGGCGGCCTGCTGGTCGTCGCGCTCATGGGCGGCGCCGTCCTCGCCGAGCGCCTGCAGGCCCGCAGCCTGATCGCCGTGCAGCAGCATACGCTCGACCTGCTGCTGCTCACGGCACCCGACGGCACGATCGTGGAGGCGAGTCCATCCGCCGAGCGCATCCTCGGCTACCGCGCCGACGACATGGCGGGCAGCAAGATCTCGGATCTGATGGCGCCCGAAGATGCCAGGGCCCTGCTGCAGCGCGCCCAAGAACAGCGGGAGGAGAAGGGGCTGCCGTTCCGCCAGACGGTG
The DNA here is from genome assembly GCA_021806845.1 of Bacillota bacterium. GTDB lineage: Bacteria > Bacillota > Sulfobacillia > JAJZYS01 > JAJYTV01 > JAJYTV01. The sequence goes on from JAKAPV010000156.1 coordinate 5,284, forward strand.
CGCATGCGGCACCGCGACGGCTCCTGGCGCACGCTCGAGGGCGTCGGCGTCGACCAGTCCCGCGACCCCGATGTCGGCGGCATCGTCCTGAACCTGATCGACGTCACGGAGCAGCGCCTGGCGGAGGAGGCGATGCGCCGGCTCAGCAGGCAGCGCGAGATGATCCTCGATTACGCGGGGGAGGGGATCGTCGGCACGGGGCCCGACGGCCGGGTGACCTTCGTGAACCAGGAAGCCCTGCGCATGGTCGACCTCAGCGAGGAGGAGGTGCTCGGCCGGCGCTTTGCGGACGTCTTTTGGATCGCCCACCCGGACGGCACCCTGTACTCCCCGCAAGAGGACCCCATTGCGCAGGTGCTGGCCTCCGGCGGGGTGCTGCGGGAAACTGACCGCGTGCTCATCGCGATGAACGGACTGCGCCTGCCCGTCGACTTCACGGCGACCGCCAAAGCCGACGACGACCAGGTCGCCGGCGTGATCGTGCTGTTCGTCGACGCGAGTCCGCGGCGCCGCTATGAACGAGAGACGCAGCGCGTCGCGGAGCGCTTCTTCGCGATGCTCGACCAGGTCGGCGACGCGGTCGTGATGGAGGATCTCTCCGGGCGCGTGACCTACATCAACCGGTCCGGCCGGGAGATCCTCGGCGTGGAGGTCGGGGACCGCCGCGATCACGAGAACTCGGCCTACGGTTCCGTGCGCTTGAAAGACCCGAAGGGACAGCCGCTTCCTCCCGATGGCCACAGCATAGACCGCGTCAAGCGCACCGGTATGCCCGAGGGCAAGGTGGAGCGCATCGCGGAATTCCCGAACGGGGAACGGCGGTACTTCCTGCTGGACGCCGGGCCCACGTTCGACGGCTCGGGGGCGGTGGACGGCGCCATCTTCACCCTCCACGACGTGACCGAGCGCAAGCTGGCCGAGGAGGAACTCCTGCGCGCGCGCCGCATCGAGTCGGTCGGACTCCTGGCCGGCGGCATCGCCCACGACTTCAACAACATCCTGACGGTGATGATCGGCAACGTGTCGCTGGCGCGCGCGGAGACGCAGGACGATACGGAGGCCGCAAACCTCCTGGATCAGGTGGAGGCGGCCTGCCGCCAGGCGACCAGCCTGACGCGGCAGCTGCTCACGTTCTCGAAGGGCGGCTCGCCGGTCACGCAGCCCCTCGCGCTGCCGGGGCTCGTCGAGGAGTCGGTGCGCTTCCTGTTGCGCGGGTCGAACACGAAGGCGCTGTTTGAACTGCCTGCGCACACCTGGGCGATCGAAGCGGACGAGGGACAGTTCAGCCAGGTGCTACAGAACCTCGTGATCAACGCGAAGCAGGCGATGCCAACCGGCGGCACGATCACCGTACGGGCCAAGAACCGGCGAGTCGGAACGAAAGACGCATTGCCCGTGAGGCCCGGCGACTACGTCTGCATATCGGTCTGCGACGAGGGGGTCGGCATCCCGCCGGAACTGGCCGACCGCGTCTTCGATCCCTACTTCACCACAAAGCCGTCCGGCCAGGGGCTGGGGCTCACCACGACCTGGTCGATCGTGCGCCGGCACGGCGGCCACATCGCCGCCGAGGCCCAGCGGACGGGGGGCACGGCCTTCCACGTCTACCTGCCGCGCTCGCGGCGTCCGGCGGTGGAGCCGCAGGTTGCGCAGGCCGACGGGCACTCCGCGCACAGGATCCTGGTCATGGACGACGACCAGGGCGTGCTCGCGGTTGCCCTGCGGATGCTGGTCGGCTTCGGCCACGCGGCGGACGGCGCCGCGGACGGGCAGGCCGCCATCGAGCGCTGCCGGGCGGCGCTTGCGGCGGG
>JAKAPV010000157.1 GCA_021806845.1 Bacillota bacterium
CTGACCCCGTCGGCGTCGTAGTCCCCGTGCACGGCGAGGCGCCCGCCAGCCGCGAGAAATTCCCGGACCCCGAGCGCCAGTGCCGCAAGGCCTGGTATCTCCGCAGCGGGCGGCATGGGCGCGCCCGCCAAAAGCTCCGCGAGCGCCTCCGGAGCGATCCCGCGCGCCGCCAGCAGCCGGGCCAGGATCGGCTCAGTGCCCGCTTCCAGGTGGCGGCGAAAGAGTTCTGGGTCCAGCGGCTGAAGGTGCACTCCGAGCGCCACTACTCGCCCTCCGGGTTGACGTGGACATGGACTGCGACGACTTCCGGCCTGCTTTGCATGATGGCCTCCTTGACGGTGGTTGCCACGTAGTGCCCCTCGCGCACGGTGTACTCCCCCGGCACGGCGATCTCCAGGTCGATGAGCACCTCGGCGCCCATGTAGCGCCCGCGGATGCCCGAGACCGCCACGACGCCGCGCACCCCCCGGGCGACGCCGCGCAGGGCCTCCAGCATGGCGCGGTCGTCGAAGCGGTCCATGAGGTCTGCTACAGCGTGGTTCACGAGCTGCCAGCCGCTGTAGACCACGAAGAGCGAAACCACGCCAGCGAGGAGGGGGTCGAAGACGGGCGCGAAGTAGCGCGCGAGCAGGATGCCGGCGAGCGCCACCACGCTGGTGATCGCGTCCAGGCGGTGGTCGACGGCGGACGCCGCCAGCGCCTTGGAGCGGGCGCGCAGGGCGGCGTGGTGGTTATAGCGGTAGAGCGCTTCCTTGACGACGATCGAACCCGCGGCGATGTATGCGGAAAGCATGCCCGGCACGGCCGCATCGCCGCTAAAGACGCTGAGGGAAGACTGGTAGAGGATCTCGATGCCGGCAAGGAGCAGGAGGATGCCGACGATCTTCTGGGCGACGGATTCGGCCTTCTGGTGACCGTACGGATGCTCGAAATCGGCGGGGACATGCGCGACCTTGACCCCGATCGCCACCGCGAAGCTGGCGCCGAGGTCGGCGAAGTTGTGCAGGCCGTCCGCCACGAGCACCTGGGCGTTCGCTGCGATGCCGAAGCCGATCTTGAGCGCGGTGAGCAGCGTATTGCCGACGATGCTGAGCACGCCTGCGAGCCGCGCTTCCCGCTCCGCCTGCAATACGCCCACCTCCCACCCCACACGAATGTAGTCGAACGGAGGGTGGCGCGCCAGATGGCTACTTCAAGAACCGGCCGCAAACAGCGCCAGCGCGGCGAGCACCCCAAGCGCCCGGACTCCCCTGGCCTCGAGGTCGCGCAGCGCAATCCCCGCATCGAGCCCTTGCCCGGCGGTGACCATCCAGGCGCCGATCCCCGCGGGTGCGCCGAGAATGCGCCCCAGCACGACGAGTGCCCCAGCCTGCGCGATCACCGGGTCGCGCGCAGGCGCAAGGCGGATCGCCAGGTATTCTGCCAGGAGGGCCGCCGCCGACGCCGCGATCGCCAGCGGCAGCGAGCGCATGGCAAGCAAAAGTCCCGCCGCCACGCCCGCGAGCAGCGAGACGAGCGGCACCCCGAGGACGGCGGCGAGGAAGAGTGCGCCGGTGGCAAGGAATGCGGTGACGGGCATCATGGCCAGAGTCTTCCTCTGCGCGGCGGAGCCTATGAATCGAGCGGCAGGCGCATCCCGTCGCGGGCGGCGAGTACCTCTGCGCCGGACTCCATCGCGACGTAGCGGGCGATCGCCTCGGCGTCCGGCGCCGCGCTGCGGTCGAAGTGGGTGATCAGGGCGCGCCGGATCTGCGCGCGGCGCAGCAGGTCTGCGGCGCCCACCGCCGTAAGGTGGCGGTGCGCATGCTGCCAGAAGAAGCTGACGTTGAGGATTGCGAGGTCTGCGCCCGCAAACGCCGCGACGACGTCCTCGCGGACCTCTGTGATCGCGCGCGGCGGCGCGAGCGGCTCCCCCGGGCGCGGAACGAACTGCGTACCGTCCTCGCCCTCGTACCGGAGCACATAGGACGTGTCGGAACTGTAGACGATGCGCATGCCGCGAACGGTGAACCGGATGCCGTAGTTTTCGGGGCCGTGTTGGACGCGAAACGGCGCAAGCTCCAGAGGACCCACCTGCACCGGCACACCGTCCTGCCACGGGGTGACGATCGGGCCGCCGGGATACCACGGCGCCGGATCGAGTCCGAGGTGGTAACGGCTGACGATGCCGAGCTCCAGCGCCTCCTGCGGCAGGCAGAGGAGGCCGCGGCGGCGCGACATGCCGCGGCACATGCCCTCGATCAGCGACCCTGCGTCGAGGTAGTGGTCGGTGTGGCCGTGGGAGATCAGCACGGCATCCAGGCCGCGCGCGTCGAGGCCCGCCCTGGCCGCGTGGAAGGCGGCGCCGGGACCAGGGTCCACGGCAATCTGAACGCCCCCGAGCGACAGCCACATGCCGCCTGTCCTGCGGCGCTGCCGGATCACGCCGGACGGGTTGCCTCCCGTTCCGAGCAAGTGCAGGAAGTCCCCCCGCGCAGGGGGGACTTCCTCTGTGCGCAGCCATGCGGCGGAGCGGCGGACGCGCAGAGCGCTGCGCCGGAGGAGCCGCCGCCCTTCGTCGTTCACCGCCCGGCCTTGGCCGGAGTGCGGCGGGAGGACTGCGCCTGCTCGACGCCCTCCACCCAGATGTACCAGAGCGGGCTCGCGAAGAGGATGGAGGAGTAGGCTCCGAATACGACGCCGATGAGAATCGCCGCGGAGAGGTCCTGGGTGCTCGTGCCGCCGAAGATCAGCAGCGCGAGCATCGCCGCGACGACCACGACCGCCGTGATGATCGACCGCGCCAGCGTCTGGTTGAGGGAGCGGTTCGTGAGTTCCGCGAGCGACTCGCCGCGCTTTCTCAGGCGCATGTTCTCGCGGATCCGGTCGAAGATGATGATTCGGTCGTTGAGCGAGTAGCCGATGATGATCAGCACTGCGACGACGATGTTCTGACTCACCTGGAAGTGGATCAGGGCGACCAGCCCGAGCGTCACGATGGCGTCGTAGAAGATGGCCGCGACACCTGTCAGCGCGAAGCGCAGGTCGAAGCGGATCATCATGTAGAGCACGATGGCCAAAGACGCGATCAGCACCGCCAGGATGCCGGCCCGGACGAGTTCCCCGGAGAAGGTGCCCGTGACCTTGTTGAGGCCCTGGATCTGGTACTTGCCGATGTCCGACTGGAGCGCGTTCTGCAAGGCGTAGCGCGCCGACTCCTTGAGAGACGGCGTTTCGATCAGCACCGACTTCGAGGTCTTGCCGGACTCCGTGCCGACGAGCTGGACGACCGCATCGGTGAGGTGCTGCTTGTCGAGGACGGCACGGACCTGCGCGACCGTCACCGGCTTGCCGAACGTAACGTTGTACGTCATGCCACCCGTGAAGTCGATGCCGAGGTTGAGACCCCGCAGGAAGAAGCCTCCGAGCGCCACAACCAGGACCACGATGGAGACGATGAACCAGGTGCGGCGGTTTCCGATGAAATCGAAGCGCGGCATCTTCTCGTCCCCTTTCTAGCCCAGGAAGAGCTTCGGATTGCGCACGAGCACGGTCCCCTCGGAGAGGCGCAGGAGGTAGCGCGTCACGCCGACGGCGGTGACGAAGCTCGCCAGCACGCCGATGATCAGCGTGACGGCAAAGCCGCGCACCTCGCCGGTGCCGAAGTAGTAGAGCACGGATGCCGCGATCACGGTCGAGACGTTCGAGTCCATGATCGCGCGCAGCGCGTTCTTGAAACCGTGGTCGATGGCGGCGCCGATCGTGCGGCCCGCCCGCAGCTCGTCCCTGATCCGAGCGAAGATGATGACGTTCGCGTCGACCGCAATCGCCGCCGACAGGATGATACCCGCAACGCCCGGCAGTGTCAGCACCGCCCCGAAGGCGATCAGCGCCCCGACGACGAGCACGAGGTAGATCGCCAGCGCGATGTCGGCGATCAGGCCCGCGTACCGGTAGATGCCAAGCATGATCAGGATGATCACCAGCATCGACACAAGGCCCGCGATCGCGCTGCGGGCGACCGAGTCCTGCCCGAGGTAGGGAGAGACGGTGGCCACGTCGATGATGCGCATCGGGATCGGCAGCGCGCCCGAGTTCAGGAGGTCCGCGATCTGCTGCGCCTTGGTAAGGCTCGGGAGGCCGCTGATCTGCGCCTGGCCGTTCGGGATCACCTGCTGCACCGTCGCCGTCTCGACGTTCGTCTGGTCAAGGTAGATGGAGATGTTCTGGTTGAGATACTTCTGGGTCGCGGCCGCGAACAGCTTCGCGCCTTGCGCGTCGAACTGGAGGTAGATCATCGCCTGGTTCGACGTCGGATCGAGGCCTGCCCGCGCGGAGGTGAGGTCCTTGCCGGTGAGGATGACCTGGCCCTGCGGTCCCTTGAAGACCAGCTGTGCCGTCTGGCCGATGAGCTTGATCGCCTGCTGCTGGTTTTTGACGCCGGCGAGGTCGGCGATGATCTGGTTTGTCCCCTGGAGCTGGATGCTCGGTTCGGAGATGCCGAACTGGTTCGCGCGGAAGGCGATGACCGTCTCCGCCTTCTTCATGTCGGCCGCCGTCGCATTGCCCCTTGCCTGCAACACGACGTGCACCCCGCCCTTGAGGTCCAGACCTTCCTTGATGTAGCGTGTCACGGGGTTTACGGCGGTGAAGTACCCATACACCGCAACCACGGCGACAACGATCAAGATGAGGCCGAAGATTCCGCGGCCGCGCACAGCTTGTCCTCCTCCATCGCGTCACATACGCCACTTAAAGGCAGTCCAAACTGCATTATACGAGAGAAGGCCCCTGGAATCCACCGAGCCGACCAGCGCAAAGTCCACAGCTTATAGCGTCAGGGGACTTCCCCGTTCGGTCCGGGCCGCGGCGCCTACGCGGGTCGGCCGCGGTCCCACCTGCTAGAGCAGGCGCTGGCCGTTTGCCGTCAAGCTGAAGCGGCACTGCAGGATCTCCGCCGCGCGCCGGCACATGACCATGCGTGTCAGAAAGATCTCGAAGTAGTCCATCGGCGTGATCGACTCGTCGATGTCGAGCTCCAGCACGATCAGGCGCGCGTCCTTCTCGACCACCAGTTCAGAGCGCTGGACGGCGGCGTTCACCCGGTCGTGCACGTCGTACTGCGCCGGGTCCTCCGTCTGGACGCGGCTCTTGTGCACGTCCGACTTGTCCGCGAGGATGAGCGCCGCCGAAACCGGCGAGATCGCCTCGCCATACTCCTCCTCGTGGTTCCCGATCGCACCGAGCACGACCGCGATCTCCTGCGCCGACATGCCCTCCTCGCGCAGGATCGGGAACGCGAGCAGTGCGGACGTCTGGCCGTGATGGCTGCGTCCGGCGATATTTCCGATGTCGTGCAGGTACCCCGCGATTTCAGCGAGATCCGCGTCGCGCTCCGGATAATCGAGTTCCAAAAGAACGCGGCGCGCCACCGCAGCGACGAGGCGCACGTGGCGCTCGCCGTGCTCGGTGTAGCCCATCGCGCGCAATGCATGGTTTGCGGACTCGACGAACTGTCTTACGTCCCCGCGCGCCGTCAGCGCGTCAAGGGTAACGGCCGTCTGTTCGATGTCGGTGGACCCCTTTCTCCGGCGACGGACTGGGCAGAAGCCGGCCAAAGCAGCGCGGTTCCGCCCGCTCCCAGCATTCCCACGCGGGCTGGCTCTTGCGCGCCGGCGAGAGCCGCGCACGGTCATCCTACGCACGGAGTCCCGCAACTTCCCCTTCGCCCTGCAACCCGCCGTCACAGCAGCCTTCGCACGTCGCCGAACCGCCGCGTCACGCGCATCTGGTCGAAGTGCTCGAGCAGGGGCACCGCGAACTTGCGCGAGGTGCCGAGCGCCTCGCGCAGCTCCGCAGTCGTCGCGTCGCGGCCATCCGCCAGCGCCGCACGCAGCACGCGCTCCGCTTCTTCGATCGCCGTCCGCGCGAACCAGAGGTCACCGGCGCGCACCGCCCTTCCTTGCGACTGCAGGTAGGTGAGCATGTCCTCGAGCCGCCCGGCGCCGATCTCCTTCGCCCTCGACCACTCCGCGGGCGATGGCGGCTGGAGTCCGCCCGCGGCCAGAAACTGCACGAGGCCCTCGAGATCCCGGTGAACGGCCTCCGGCAGATCCGCAGTCTGCCCGGCGGGCAGTACACGCTCGCCGGCGATGTTCACGCGGCCCTCCGCAGCGAGCTCCGCGAGGAGCTGCCCAGCGCTGCGCGCATCGATCTCCGGCATCGCATCGCGCCGCCAGCCGGCACGATCGAGCCCGCGCCAGAGTGGGTCCTCTGCCTGCATGCCGCGCATCGCGCGGTCGGCCCGCTCCACCCTGCGGCCCAGTTCCTCCGCGTCCAGCCAGAGATCGCCCAGCCGCCGCAGGCCGCCCTGCGCGGCCAGTTCTTGGGCCGCCTTCTCCACGTCGCTCTGCGGCAGTCCGAGCTCCAGCGCGAGATCCTGCAGCTTCGCCGCGAACCTGCGGCGCACCGCGCCGAGCACCATCTCTTCCGGCGATGCCTTCTGGCGGCGCTCGAGTTCCTCGAGGTCCTCTGCCCGAAACCGGCGATGACGCCCTCGCACGTCGAGCACGACGCCGCCGCCGATCGTGTGCGGAGGAGAGAAGCTGCGCACGACAAAGCGGTCGCGCGCGGCTGCGGCGAACGGCTGCTCTGCGCGGAAGCGCACATAGCCCTGGCCTCCAGGCGGGATCTCGGCCGCGTCCAGCGGGACGACGCGCCCGATCACTTCGGCCGTCCCGATGTGCAGGCGCACGCGCGTGCGGACGGGCAGCGGCGGTGCGCTGTCGAGCAGGCCGAGGTGCAGGGTGACCTGCGTCGTCTCGGCGACTGTGCCAGGCGACGCGAGCACTTGGCCGCGCTCGACCTCGCTGCGCTCGACGCCGGTGAGGTTGACCGCCGTGCGTTCGCCTGCCCTGCAAACATCGCGCTGCTCGCCGTGGGACTGCAGTCCGCGCACCCGCACGCTGCGTTTGCCGGGCATGATCTCGAGCCGGTCCTCGAGAGAGACCTGCCCGGAAATGAGCGTGCCGGTGACGACAGTGCCGAACCCAGGCAGAGTGAACACCCGGTCGATCGGCAGGCGCATCTGGCCGGCTGCG
>JAKAPV010000158.1 GCA_021806845.1 Bacillota bacterium
AGTGCTTCGGGCTCGGGGAAATACGCGCAGTTTACACGAAGTAGCGAACATTGCTCTTACTGTCGGATCACAGCCTTCCGATCTTGTGCGTCCCCACTCTCCGCCCACGGCACACCCCTCTGGACCGAGGCAGACGAAGACCGGCCCACGGCCTGGGCGGGTGCTTGCAGGCCTGACCGACGCCCTCCTCTTCGTCAACCGGCAAGACGCCGTTGGAAGATTCGATTGGCATCACACATAACCGTTGACGTATATCGAATGGCTTGGTACTCTGACCGCGGAGTCACGCCAGGGAGGGGGGACGGCCGTGGAGGAGCTTCTGCCCTGCGTCTTTGCGGTTCAGTCGCCCGTCTTCGAGTTGCTTGCCTCCATGTTCCGCTTGCAGTCGCACGAGCGGCTGACGAGGGGCAATCTCGTAGGACTTGCTGAGTTTGACCTCGACCTTTGGGTGGATCAGGTCCGCAGCAAGCTTCCCGACGATGTCAAGCAGGCGCTTGAACTCTTCTTCGACTTCGAGAGTTTCATCGGGCTCTCTATGGTTCAGTTCGCCTGGAAGACCGAGACGTGGCGGTCCGTTGACGCATTCTTGACGGAGATGAAGGCCGCCTCTCCCCATGCGCTCTTCGAATCCTTCCTTCAGACAGGCTTCACGCCGGGGGATGTCCCCGCGGTGGAGGATACCGAGAGGATTCGCGCCTATATAGCGCGCACTGCACTTCCCACGACAGAGAAGTGGAAGCTCGCCTACCTTTACCTGGAACGTGACAGCACGAAGCAGGAGTTCATCAAGCTGGTGGAGCGGTGTAACGAGTTGTACTTCAGCGCGGAGTGGGACCGGCTCTCGAAGATCCAGGCCGCGAACATTCAAGAGCTTCGGGCCAAGGTGCGCAGCCGCCCTGATCTCATGCGGCAGTTCCCCTACCTTTACGTGAAGGACGCCGAGACCACCGTCGTGCTCGCACCATCTATCTTCTACCACGTCGACAGCCTCTCCGCGGCGGACGACGAACAGGCGCTGTTCATCACCGTCTACGGCATCCACATGGCGGGGTTCTGGGCGAGCCAGATCGGGAACCAGATCGAGATCGTCCAGGTGCTCAAAGTGCTTTCGGACGAGACGAGGATCAAGATCATTAAGGCACTGCGCGGCGGCGAGAAGTTCGGTTACGAGCTCGCGGAGCGGCTGGACGTATCGAGCTCCACGCTGTAGCACAACCTCGGCCATCTGGCGTCGATCGGCATTGTCTCCGGGGAACGGGTGGAGAATCGCATCTACTACAGACTAGAGACGGAGCGCCTGCGTCAGCTACTGGCGGCGGTCGCCCAGGAACTGGGGGGCTGATTCTTTATGCCCAGACGTTAGACGACGGTGACACGAGATGTGCGATATATATCGAAGAAAGAGCGAGGGGCATGAGATGGCCAAAGCGGTCTTCCGGTTTCCTTTCCGCCTTCTGCGGATGAACCGTGACGTGCGGTACCTCTGGATCGGCGAGACCACCTCGCACTTCGGAGACATGTTCTACGACGTCGCGATCATGTGGTACGTCTTCGCTCGCACCGGATCGGGACTGGACACCGGGCTCGTGCTGATCGCCGCGTTCGTGCCGCAGGTCATGGTCGGTCCGATCCTCGGTGTGCTGGCCGACCGGATGGACCGCAAGCTGCTCATGCAGGTGGCGAGCGGCGTCCAGGCACTGCTGACCGGAGCACTGGCACTGCTCGTGTTCACGCACCGCATCGCGCTGTGGGAGATCTATGCCGTGACCGTTCTCATGTCGGTGGTGGCTCTCGCCTACAGTCCTGCGCGCGCAGGACTCTTTCCAGAGTTGGTCAGAGCCGAAGACCTGCTCAGCGGGAACGCCATGTTCACTGTGTCGCTCCAGGTCGCGCGGGTCGTCGGGTCGACAGCGGGGGGCACACTAGTGGCGCTGGCCGGCGCGCCGTTGGCGATCGCCTTCGACGCACTCACATTCGTCGTGTCGGCGGCGCTCCTCGCGCCCGTCAGGGCGCGGCCCGTGGAGACGGCTAGCGAGCCGGAGTCCGCCGTGGCACGCGACCTGCAGGCGGCGTGGCAGTGGCTGCGCAGACAGAAAGCCCTTCTCGTCCTGATCATCATCGGCGCCTTGAGCAACATCGCGCTCGGCCCGTCCAACGTGCTGTCCCCGATGCTGGTCCGCGATGTGCTCCACGCAGGCGCACCGGCCCTCGGCATCTTCGACGCGAGCATCGGCATGGGCGTGGTCGTCGGGGGACTCGTTATCGGATCGCTGCCATCGGATCGGGTCGGCACGATGTTCCTTGCAGGGATCGGGCTGGAGGGGCTCGCCCTGAGCATCATCTCGATGGCGCACGCGGTCTTCATTGCGTACGCTGGGAACTTCGTCCTCGGGCTCGGCGTTGTCGCGGCGAATCTGCCCACGACGACGTTGTTTCAGACGCTTGTACCCGACAGTATGCGCGGGCGGATTGCCGGCCTTGGAGGCATGCTCGGTACGGTCACCATCCCGCTGAGCTACGGTGGTGTCGGAATCCTTGGCGATACAATCGGCGCGCGAGGATGCTTCGCGATGGCGGCTGGTTTGATGGGTAGTTGCGTCAGTCTGGGCCTCGCGACAAGGGACATTCGACATCTGTCCGACAGGGGGGCGGCAGGGCAAGAAGGAGTCGATGCGGCGAGCTCAAGCCCTATCATGGGCAGTCCACCCGCGCATCCCTGATCCCTCTCACCAAAACCATCGCGATCCTCGCCGAGGAGTGGCTGGCTCGTTTGCCCGCCACTCCTCCGGGTGTTCCCGCGCTTGTTCCAGCTTTGGTCAATCTGCATTTCCGTCCCCTAAGATCTGCATGATCGGGGAAGTACGCGCACTGTACACGAAGTACGGGCCTGGTCCTGGCGATCCGGTGACCGCACCCCCGTGCGACCACCGGATCGTGCCCTAGATGTCCAGAGGACCGTGCGGGTTCGACCGAGCCCAGTGCGCCCCGCGCCACATGATGACGAATCTCCAAAAGAACCAGCCGACCGCGAAGAGCCCAAAGAAGGTCGCAGCCCAGGCGGCGCCGTAGACTCTCCCCTGGGTGAGCAGGGCGGTCAGCACGAGGGCGCTGAGGAACGAAAGGAAAGCGTAGTAGACGTTCCAGAGGAACGGGAAGAAGACAGCGTCCCCCAGGCGCTCGAAGGGCGCCCGGCGCCACCAGCCAGACGCCAGCCAGAGCAGCAGGATCGTCCACGCGACGAACCATGCGTCAAGCGCGAGGGATGCGGGGGCCGGCCAGGTGGGAAAAGTGCTCGTCTGAAACGGCGAGAGGTTGCCGAGGTTCATCGCCAGCTGCGCAAGCCAGGGCCATGCCAACAGTGAGTTTTGCGGGCCGAAGGCCATCCTTGGCTGGGCCGGCATGAGGAATATGTTGAACACGAAACTTTGCAAGAGCGACGGTAGCCCGGCCCAGGTGAGCGCAGCGACAGCGCTGAGAAAAGCACCCATCGCGCAGCTCATCGCGAGGGCCGTAGCGAACAGGCTGACCGCTCCCGTAGCGTAAAAGAGGCCGCGCAAGAGGATCGCGCCCACGAGGACTTGGTTTCCGCTGACCACGGCGAACAGCGCAATGCCGGTCGTTCCCGCGAGCGCAGGAAGCAGGACGGCAGTAGTGCCGAACAGCACTTTAGCGGCGTACACCTCACCGCGCCTGATCGGCCCCTCCAGACTGTAGAGCAGTCCGCCGACAACGCGGTCATTGACAAACAGAGCAAGGCCCAGGGCAAGGGCGGCGAAGAGGAAGAACGGGACGAATAAGCCAAGCGCCCCTTGGGTGAACTGTTGCAGGATCGAGGCCATGGCGGCGTGCAGGGTTGTGGGGTTCGGGAAGGCGGCGGCGAAGTCGGACGCAGGAACGTGCATCTCGTTCCATAAAGTGTTCCACCACGCTGCCCAAGGGGCGCAGAGTAGCAGGAGTCCCAAGAGGTAGACGGCTCGGTTCACCCGCAGTTCGCGGTAACGCGCGGCGGGGGACATCCCAAAGACGGCGCGGCGACTACTCGTCATCCCACTGGAGTTGGGCACGCGCAAGTCCCTCCCTTTCCATCATGGCGCGGAAGACCTCCGTCAGGTCCAGGCCGACAGGCTCGACGAGGATCGCACCGGACTCCCGCAAGGTCTGTGCCACGGAAGCGATTGGCCCGTCGACGGTAAGCATGGCGACTTTGCCGCGTCGCTCTACGTGCACCACGCGGGGATCTTGTTCAATTTGTGCTGGCCACGTGCCCTCAAACACCACCTGCAGGCGCTGCATGCCGGCCTTTATGGCGTCGAGATCGTTATCTGCAATGAATCGGCCGTCGACTAGCACCGCCAGACGATCGGCGATCCGCTCTACGTCCTCGATGTGGTGGGTGGCGAAGACGACAGTGGTGCCCTCTGCGGCGGCCATATCGATCACGAGCTTGAGGACCTGCCCCTTCACCAGAATGTCGAGGCCGTTCGTCGGCTCATCGAGCAGCAGAAGATCAGGTCGGGTCGCCACCGCGACCGCCACCTGTAGGCTCGTACGCTGCCCCGCCGAGAGGTCGCGCACCGAGTGCCTTGGCGCAATCCCCAGCGCATCCACCATGCGCGCAGCGCGGGATGCGTCCCACTTCGGGTACGCGAGGCTCGCGTAATGGAGCCACTCGTCCACCCGGAAGGGGGGCAGCGAAGTGCGCTGGCTCGCCACGTAGTGCACGCGCTCGCGCAGATCTGCGCGCTCCCTGCCGAGCGACTCGCCGAGGACCTCGATGGTGCCCCTATCTGGCCAAAGCAGCCCGAGCAGCAGTCGAAGCAGCGTGGTCTTACCGGCTCCATTCGGCCCGATTAGACCGCAGACACTGCCGGCCGGCACAGTCCAGTCGATGCCGCGCAGCACCGGGTGTCCACGAAACGACTTTTGCACCGCCTCCATGCGCAGGGCTGAGGTCATCGCTGTACCCTCCTCCTCTCGCGATGCCACTCCTCCGCGGTAGACCGGAACAGGTTGAGCAGGTCTTGGTCGGTTAGTTGGAGGTGGTGCGCCTCGATCAGCAGCTCGCGGATGCGGCCGCTCAGTTCACGCACGCGATCCTCGTGGTCGGGGCGCGGACGGGACGCGGCGATGAACGTCCCGTGTCCGCGCACGACCTCGATGATGTGGTCGCGCTCAAGTTCCTGGTAAGCACGGGCCACCGTGTTGTGGTTGATCGTCATCTCGGCGGCCAACTCCCTAACCGACGGCATCCGGTCACCATGCCCAAGGAGACCCTTGGCAACGGCCTCCTTGACACCGTCGACCACCTGTTGGTAGACGGGCTTGGCTGAACGAGGGTCGATGGAAAGCCACATGGGCTGGCTCCCTTCTAAATGTACTAGTTATACCGGTACACACAGACATCATACCCGCGCCGAAGTCACTGTGCAAGGTCAACGGCGGGAGAATGGCAGAGGTGACCGGCTTTGATCGCCGGTTGCCCTTCACCCCTTGCCCTCGCCCCCGCCCCCGCCCCCGCATACGCGGTTCGGGCCAACACCACGCTTAGTCAACACTCGGTCAGGGAGCATTACGTATCCTGATATGAACGAGGCCGTCAACCCTCGTGAGAAAGTCCTGGTTCGGATGCCGGGGAGCCCTTGGCGACGGTATGCACTCTGATATTCGCGGGTTGGTTACCGCATTTCGTGTAACCGTCTGGAGCTACCTCGGACTAAGCGCGTGCGTCGGGCTTGCGCCTGGCACATAGGATTCGCGAGGTTTCTCCGTGACCGTTGGCCCGCGGCACCGAACCAAGGTTCAAGACTGAGCAGGCAGGATTTGATATGGCGATCAGGCAGCTGATGCGTTGGCCTTCCGCCCTTCGTCCTCCACCGCGCAGGCGATGGACCAGGCGAACCCAAGCAGCTCACGGGCGACTGCTGCCGTGGCCACTCCACCTCCCTTGCCGCGCATGATGAGGCCGATGTACTTCTTGTGCAGCCGGACCTGCGCGCGCCAGGAGATATCGCGAACCTGGGCGGTTTGCCCCTCCTGTCGCTTGCGCAGGGTCACTTTCAGGGACGGCTTGTGGCGGTAGGCCCATGCCGCTTCGATGATGATCCGCCGCAGATGTGCGTTGCCGGTTTTGGTGATGCCGCCTTGCCAGCGGCTTGAACCGCTGGAGTATTCACGTGGCACGAGGCCGGCGTACGCCATGAGTTGGGCCGGATGACGGAAGCGGGAGAATTGGCCCACCTCCGCGACAAGCGTCACCGCCGTCACCTCCTGCACTCCGCGCAGCGCCTGCAATGCGTGGATCACCGGAGCACGGCTACTCTGCATCGCCACTTCGTGGATCTCGCTCTCAAGCCGCTCGATCCGGCCCGAGATCTCGTCGATGGCGTGCAGATACTCTCGAAAGACGGCGCCGGTCGCTCCCTCCAGTTGGAGCCTGTCCAGCCAGGTGCGATGCGCTACAGACCAGGCCCGCGTCTTCGTCGGTGGACGCAGTTCGTGGCGGAGCAGGAACTTCGACAGCCGATGGCGCGCCCTCAGGCGATCGGCGACTGCGTCCTCGCGGGCCCGCACGAGATCCCGCAGCGCCTCATCCTCTTCGCCCGGCACCCAGACCGCAGTGAGTTCACCCGCCCGCAGAAGCTCTGCCAGCCGCACCGCGTCACGTCGGTCCGTCTTCACCCGGTCTCCAGGACGCTTCGGGATCAGCGCGGGCGCCACTACGATGCAGCGGATGCCCATCCGCGTCAGCTGGCGATGCAGCCCATAGCCCGTCGGACCCGCCTCGTAGCAGACCAGCAGTTCCTCTTTCGGTCCCAGGTTCTCTATCAACCGACGCACCTTCTCCGGCGTGTTCTCGATTGATCCCCAGTGCCGTCCACGCTCCCTCCCGTCGTCCGCGATCCCCACCGCGATGCTGTCCTTCGATGTGTCCAACCCAACGAACCGTGTGATACGATCCATCTTGCCGGCCCCTTTCGCTTGTGGCTCTGCGCCCTGCGTCCCACGCTGAGCGTAACCCACGTATGGCGAACTGTGGACCGGCCTCGTTCATCATGCCCAACCCTTCCGCCCTC
>JAKAPV010000159.1 GCA_021806845.1 Bacillota bacterium
CACGTTTGTACAGATCGACACGTTCTATCCGAGTAGCAAGCGGTGCCATGCTTGCGGGCATGTGCTCGATGACCTCCCTCTCTCTGTGCGATTTTGGACCTGTCCGCGCTGCGGAAGACTCCATGATCGCGACATCAACGCCGCGCAGAATATCCTGGCCGCAGGGCTTGCGGCGGCTGCCTGTGTGGAGGGGCTGTAAGACCGGCGCGCAGGGGTGCCGGCGCGCTCCGATGAAGCAGGAAACCCCGGGGGCGACCCTGGGAATCCCCTTCGTTTACGAAGGGGAGAAAGTCAAATGGTGCTCGATCGCGTCCACCGAGACCCGCTGCGGCCGGATCCCGGGCGGCACCGAAAGCCGCATCGCCTCGCGGCGCGCGTCGTAGTCCTTGACGAGCAGCACATCGCGTCCCACTTCCTCGAGCCGCGCCTTGTTCACGCCGCTGCCGGACATCCAGAAGCGGCGCTCGTCGCGGCGCTGGCTCAGGTTGCCGTAGGAGAGCCTGCCGATCTGGGTAGAGGTGCTGCAGGTGGCGAAAGTCATCCGGCGGCAGCATCTCCTGGATCGGAAAGGGTGCCGGCAGCAGGTTCCAGTTGTCGAGTGTCTGCCCGGCGCGGCGCAGCTGCCGCGTGGCCGCGTCGCCGCTCCAGAGCGGCTGCTCGAGATCCGGGTCGAAGAGATTGTCGATGATCAGCTGGGATGTGGCGAGCGGCGTGAGCCGGTCCGCGACCTCGGCGGCGTGCTCTTGGGTGCCGAAGGGCGCCACGATGGGATAGTAGCCGCGCTCTAAGGTGAGAAAGTAGGTCCGCGTCTCCTCGGCTCGTCCGACGACGGTCAGAAGGAGGTTCGCAAGATTGCGCACGAGGTGCGGGTACGCGGCCTTCAGGAAGTCTTCGGGTTCCTCGGGGAGCCGGAGCAGCGCGACGATGTAGGTGGCTTGCGCCCGGCGACGGAACGGCCGGGGGCTGCTGCGGTCGACGTGCGAGAAGACGAGTTTGGTTCCGGGCTGTGCATCGGTGCGGTCGTGCCCGCGCGCCACGTGCTGCGCGGCGAGGAGCTGTGCGAAGTCCGAGATGCGCGCGTCTTCCGGCGTGCCGCGAAAGGCGAAATCCATCTCGCGCCTCCTCTTCATAAGTGTTCCAGTCCGCCGGCGCATTCTATTCCGGTTCTTGCCCGTTCCTGCGGTCGGACGGGCCGGTCGTTGACGAAATACGGACGGGGTCGGTAGGATGGAACCACAGGCCACATGGGACTACATACGATGGTCCATCCGGACACCGCGCGGCCCATGTCCGTGCGCAGCCTGCGCCAATTGGCGCATGGGGGGATGGCGGATGAGCGAAGACAGGCTCGTTGATTTTGAAGCTCGCATCGCCAGCGGAGCATTGATCGAGGCCGGCGACTGGATGCCGGAAGAGTATCGTCGTCAATGTCTGCGACTGATCGTCACGCACGCCAACTCCGAACTGATGGGTGCTCTCCCCGAGCGCGAGTGGATCCCCCGCGCGCCCGGCCTGCACCGCAAGCTCTCCGTCCTGTCGAAGGTGCAGGACGAGATCGGTCATGCCCAGATGATCTACCGCGTCGCGGAGGACCTTGGGCGACCGCTCGGCATCACGCGCGGACACATGCTCGACGACCTGATCGCCGGAAAGGCGAAGTTTCACAACGTGTTCAGCTACCCCGCGCCGACCTGGGCCGACGTCGGCGTGATCGCGTGGCTCGTGGACGGGGCGGCCCTCGAGACCCAGGGGGCGCTGCTCAGGACAAGCTATGCGCCGTATGCGCGCATCCTGCGTCGCATCTGCGCCGAGGAAGCCATCCACCTCAAGCACGGCGAGGACATCGTGCTGACGCTCGCTTCGGGTACGCGCGCGCAGCGGGAGATGCTGCAGGGCGCGCTGGAGCGCTGGTGGCAGCCGTTGCTGCATTTCTTCGGACCCCCGGACGATCAGTCCCCGAACACGGAGCGGACGTTCCGCTGGCGCATCCGCGTCATGACGAACGAGCAGCTTCGCCAATCCTTCCTGCGCAAGTACGTGCCGAAGATCCGCGCACTTGGACTCAAGATCCCCGACCCGGAGCTGCGTCAGGACCCCGCGAGCGGCGACTGGCTGTACGGCGACCCCGACTGGAACGAGTTCTGGCGTGTCGTGAAGGGCGGCGGAGCCCGCACGGAAGAGCGCCTGCAGCTGCGGCGGATGACGCGCGAGCAGCAGAACTGGGTGCTCGAGGCGATGGCTGGTCCCACGAGCGCGGCATAGGGAGTGGGCGCCATGGCGCAAGAGATGGCAGTCTACGAAGTGTTCGGCCAGGAGCGCAAGGGCGAGCCACACCGGCACGCCGGCAGCCTCTTGGCCGCGGATGGCGAGATGGCGCTCCTCCTCGCGCAGGAGCTCTTCTGCCGCCGCAAGGAGTATGTGCAGATCTGGGTTGTGCCGCGTGCGGCGATCCACGAGGCCACAGAAGGCGAAGCGCCGCTCGGGCCGGATCCCCGCCGCTCCTACCGCAGCGGTGAGGGCTACCGCGAGACGGTGCAGAAGTGGAAGCGGTTTGGAGGCGATGGCCATGCTGATCGGGCGTGATCTGAGCGGCGAGGGCCGCGCTGCCCTCGGCGAATACCTCCTGCTGCTCGGGGACGACGAACTCGTGCTGGGGCACCGCGACTCCGAGTGGTGCGCTTTCGCTCCGCTCATCGAGGAGGACATCGCCTTCGCCTCGATCGCGCAGGACGAGATCTCGCATGCCGCGCTGTTCTACGAACTGATCGAGTCGCTGCGGGGCCTCGGCCGGGACCAGCTCGCGTTCGGCCGGCCTGTCTCCGAGATGCGCAACGCGACCATCCTCGAACGGGAGAACCGGGACTGGGCATTCACCGTCGTGCGGCACTACTTCTATGACGTGGCGGACGACCTGCGCACAGAGCAGCTCCTGCACTCCCAAGAGCCGATCCTCAGGTCGGTGGCCGAACGGCTGCGGCGCGAGGAGCGCTACCACCTCGAGCACGGCCAGATGTGGCTGCGCAGGCTGAGCCAGGGCGGACCCGAGGCGCACCGGCGCACGCAGGCGGCGGTTGACGAGGTCCTGCAGGAGTGCCGCGGCATCTTCCACCCGCTCGCGTGGGAACAGACTCTCGTCGCGGAAGGCGTGCTTCCGCAGCGCCCTTCGCTGCTCTGCGCGCGGTTTCAGGAGCGCATCGCGGGCGCGCTCTCCGACTGCGGCCTGAAGGTGCAGGCGGATGGCGGGCAAGGCGACGCGCTCTGCGGACGGATGGGTCACCACGGGCCGGAACTCACGGATCTCCTGGAGACGATGGGGGAGGTCTGGCGGACCGATCCTCTGGCCGCGTGGTAGCAAAGGGGGACTCTCTCATGCTGAAGAGCGAGGCGCTTACGGAAGATGCGGTGCGCGGCGCGCTGCGCAGTGTCAGCGACCCCGAAATCCCGGTGCTGAGCATTGTCGACCTCGGGCTGGTCGAAGAGGTGCGGATCCTCGGCGAGCGGGTGGAAGTCGACCTGCTGCCGACCTTCACGGGCTGCCCTGCGCTGGGGTTCATCGCGCAGGCGGCCGAGGAGCGCCTCCTGCGCATCCCCGGCGTGCGCGAAGCGAAGGTCTCGTTCACCTTCGACCCCGCTTGGAGTACCGACCGCATCAGTCCCGCCGGCAAGCTGGCCCTGCAGAGTTTCGGCATCGCCCCGCCTGGCGGGGTCCCTGCCTGCCCGTACTGCGGATCGCACAAGACGCGCATCGACGCTTCCTTCGGCCCGACACGCTGCCGCTCGGTCTACTACTGCGACGCCTGCCAGAACCCGTTTGAGCGGATGAAGGCTCTCTAGTGCGGGAGATCGCCTCCGGCGAGCAACGCTCCATCGCCTTCGACGTCACCGAATCGATGCAGGCCGCGTTCGGCGGGCGCTGCATGCACGCGGTGCTTTCCACCTGGGTGCTCGTGCATCACCTGGAGTGGGCCGCGCGGCTCGTGCTCGAGCCGGCGCTGGAAGACGGCGAAGAGGGCGTCGGCGCCGGCGTCGACCTCCGCCACGTCCGGCCCGCGTCGATCGGCTCGCGCGTGACCGTCACGGCCAGGGCCGTGCGGCAGCAGGCGGCGCTCCTCGTCTGCGAGGTCTGCGCGTTCTGCGGCGGGCAGCAGATCGCGAAGGGGCGGGTCTTCCAGGCCGTCCTGCCGCGCGAGCGCTGGGACGCCCTACGTGCGGCAGGGCCGCTTGCCGCGAGTGGAGAAGAATAGATACCGGCCTGGAGCCGGTTATTTCTTTCCGTAGGAGGGTATCGCGGCTATGCGCATTGAAGGGGACGCCGCGCTTTCCTCTCCCCGGGAGGCTGTGTTCGCCGCGCTCCTGGATCCGCAGGCGCTGCAGCGGAGCCTGCCCGGCTGCAAGGAGCTGAGCGCACAGGAGGACGGCTACTTCGCGAGGTTCGTGATCGGAGTCGCCGCCGTGCGGGGCGAATATGAGGGGAGCATCCGCGTGCGGCGCGCCCAGGCGCCGACGCATTACGACTTCGAACTGCAGATGGAGGGACCGTCCGGGTTCCTCGAGGCCCGGGTGGAGACGGAACTCGCAGAGCAGGGCTCCGGCACCAGGATGCATTACAGCGCGGACGCGGAGATGGGCGGCATGCTGGCCAGCATGGGACAGCGGGTCGCGGGCGGCGTCGCGACCATGCTCGTGCGCCAGTTCTGCGAGGCCATCGACCGCGAAGCCAAGGCGCATTAAGGGAAGGAAGTGCACAATTTGGCGGACGCTGCGATCGGGATGCCACAGCGGCGGCTCGAGGGCGGGGAAAAGGTCCTCGGACGCATGCACTACGTGGCGGATGTGCAGCTGGCGGGCGCGCTCCACGCGCGCCTCGTGACCAGCCCTTACCCGCGCGCGCGCATCGAGCGCGTCGACGCGGAAGCGGCGCTGCGGGTTCCGGGCGTGCTGGCCGTGCATACGGCGCAGGACATCGGCTCCCTTCAGCTGCTCGCGGACAAGGAGGTCTTCTTCGCGGGCGAAGCGGTGGCCGTCGTCGTCGCCGAGGACCGGCAGGCGGCTGAAGACGGCGCTGCGCGGGTGACGGTGCGCTACCAGCGCCTGCCGGCCATCTTGGACCCGCGGGCGGCTCTGCAGCCGGACGCTCTGGTGGCGCGGCCGCGCGACTCGCTCTCCGACCGCGCCGACGCCGGCGCACACGGCGACACGGGCGGCGCCGGCCGCGCCGTGGGAGGGCCGAACGTCTGCGGACAGACCGCCTTCTCGCGCGGCAACCTCGACGAGGGAATGCGCCTCGCGGATGTCATCGTCGAGAATTCCTACCGCATCGCGGCTGCCTACCAGGGATACCTCGAGCCGCACGGTACGGTTGCCGCCCCGACCGACGGCGGCGGGGTCACGGTGTACACGACGACGCAGGGCCAGTTCAGCGTGCGCAGGGCGGTCGCGTCGGAACTCGGGCTGCCCGAGCAGCGCGTCCGGGTCGTCGGCATGCAGATCGGCGGCGGCTTCGGAGCGAAGTTCGTCAAGCTCGAGCCGCTCGTGGCGCGCCTCGCGCTGCTCTACGACCGGCCGGTGCGCATGGTGCTCGACCGCGGCCAGGACTTCCTCCTCAGCACGCCGGGGCAGATGGCGGAGATCGAGGTGAAGATCGGAGCGCGCCAGGATGGCACCCTGACGGCGCTCTGGGCCCGCGTCCTGCTGAACGCGGGCGCGGCGGCAGACGACACGGTCGGCATCGCGGGCTTCCTGCTCGCCGGGACCTACAAGGTGCCGCACATGGACGTCCAGGGCTTTGAGGTGCTCACCAACACGACCCCCACGGGTGCCTACCGCGCGCCTGGGGCGCCACAGGCCTACTTCGCGCTCGAATCGGCCATGGACCAGCTGGCGCGCCGCCTCTCGATGGACCCGATCGAGCTCAGGCTGCGCTCCGCCGTCAGCCAGGGAGACCCGCAGCCGCATGGCCGGCCCTGGCCGGCGATCGGCCTCGTGGAATGCCTCGAGACTGCCCGCAGCCACCCCTTCTGGAGAGAGCGAAAGAAGGGTGACGACGAGGGCTATGGCGTCGCCGCGGGCGGCTGGCCAGGCGGGACGGAACCCGCCGCCGCCGCCTGCAGGATCAACGGGGACGGCTCTCTGACGCTGCAGGTGGGCTCGAACGACATCACCGGCACGAACACGACGTTCGCCGCCATCGCGGCGCAGGTCTTCGGGCTCCGTCCGGACGAGGTGCGCGTCGTCGGCTCCGACACCGACACGGCACCCTACAGCGGCGCCGCGGGCGGCAGCAAGACGACGATCACCGTCGGGGCCGCGGTCCTGGAGGCTGCGCAGGACGCCCGCGCGCAGCTCCTCGAGGCGGCCGCGGGCGCCCTCGAGGCATCGGCGGAGGACCTCGACGTCGCGGAGGGCCGCGTGTTCGTAAAGGGCGCTCCGACGCGCGCCGTCGCGATCGCGGACATCGCGGCGCAGTCGGCGACCTTCGGCGGACGCCTGCCGCCCCTGCACGGGCGGGGGCGCACGGCCGTGCGCCGCGCATCGCCGGGCTTTGCGGTGCACGTCGCCAGGGTAAAGGTCGACCGGGGGACGGGCCGCGTGCGGCCGATCGGATACCTCGCGGTGCAGGATGTCGGCCGCGCGCTGAACCCGGCCATGGTCGAGGGACAGATCCGCGGCGGCGTCGCACAGTCGATCGGGCGTGCGCTCTTCGAGGCGATGCGCCACGACGCGCAGGGACAGCTCACATCCGCGAGCTTCCTCGATTACGCCATGCCCCGCGCCGCGAGCGTGCCGGACATCCAGGTGGCGCTCGTGGAGGTCCCGTCCGAACAGGGGCCGTTTGGCGCGAAGGGCGTCGGCGAGCCGCCGGCCGTGCCCGGCGCGGCCGCGGTGGCCAATGCGATCGAGGATGCCGTCGGGGCGCGGGTCACCGAGTTGCCGATGCACCCGGAGGCAGTCCTGCGCGCGATCCCGGGGGCCTGATGCTCACCTTCACGCTGCCTGACGGCGAGGAATACCGCCTCTCGCACCTCTGCCTCGACCTGAACGGCACCATCGCCCTC
>JAKAPV010000160.1 GCA_021806845.1 Bacillota bacterium
CGACGCTCGAGCTCGCCGGCGGCTCGCTTCAGATCGCCTGGCGGGAGGACGGTCACGTGACGATGCGCGGGCCCGCCAGCATGAGTTTTCGTGGCTCCTTTGCATGGCCTTGGGAGGAGAAAGCAGCGTGGTGAAGCTCGCCCGAAGGATGGACACCCTGCCCCCGTATCTTTTCGCGGCACTCGATGAAAGGCGCCGCGCGGTCGAGCAGCGTGGCATAGAGGTCATCTCGCTCGGTATCGGCGACCCCGATCTTCCGAGCATGCCAATCGCGGTCGAGACCGTGCAGCGGGAGGCGGCGCGCGTCCAAAACCACCGCTATCCGCGCTATGACGGGCTGCCGGCGTTCCGCGAGGCCCTCGCGCGGCACTACCAGCGCCGCTTCGGGGTGGCGGTAGACCCGCAGCGCGAGACCTTGACGGTCATCGGCTCGAAGGAAGGCCTCGCACACCTCATTTGGGCCTACGTCGAGCCGGGCGACGTCGTGCTCTCGCCCGATCCCTCGTACCCCGTTTACGGGGCGCACACCGGCCTTGCGGGCGGTGAGGTGTATTCCTTGCCCCTGCGCGCGGAGATGGGCTTTTTGCCGGATCTCTCCGCCATTCCTGAGGATGTGGCGCGCCGGGCGAAGCTGCTCTTCCTCAACTACCCGAACAACCCGACCGGCGCGACCTGCGACCTCGCGTACCTCAGGGCGGCGGTGGAGTGGTGCCGCGAGCGGGACATCCTGCTCGTGCACGACGCGGCCTATGTCGAGATGACGCTCGAGGGTGAACCGGCGCACAGCGTCCTCGAGGTAGAGGGCGCGAAGGACGTCGCGATCGAGTTCTACTCGCTCTCAAAGCCCTTCAACATGACCGGGTGGCGCCTCGGCGCCGTGCTCGGCAACCGCGAAGCGGTCGCGGCCCTCGGCCGCATCAAGAACAACACCGACTCCGGCCAGTGGCATGCGATCCAGTACGCTGGCGCGGCTGCGCTCGAGAGCCACCCGGAAGCGTTCTTCGCCCAGATGAACGCCATCTACCGCCAGCGCAGGGACCGGCTGTTCGAGGGTCTCGCGCGCGTCGGCTGGGAAGCCACGCCGCCCAAGGCCACCTTCTACGTCTGGGCGCCGGTGCCGGGCGGGGATGACCAGTCGTTCGCAGCGCAGCTGCTCGACGCGGGCGTCGTCGTCGTACCGGGATCTGGCTACGGCAAGCACGGCGCCGGGTACGTCCGCCTATGCCTCACCGTGTCGGAGGAGGACATCGACCGCGTCGTCGAGCGCCTCGCAGCGCTGCACCCATCGCCCTTCGCGCGTTGACAAGGCGCTTTGCGTAGCCTATCGTGAAGAATATATGAGCTTGGCCCACTGCGTGCGAGCAGGCGGCCGTCGCAAGAGCCTGCGCCCACGGGTGGGGAGGAGATCCGCGTGGAGATTAAGCTCGTGAACATCGGCTTCGGCAACATCGTCTCTGCCAACCGGATCGTCGCCATCGTGAGCCCGGAGTCGGCGCCGATCAAGCGCATCATCTCCGAGGCCCGCGACCGCTCGACGCTGATCGATGCGACGTACGGCCGGCGCACGCGCGCCGTGATCATCACGGACTCGGAGCACGTCGTACTTTCGGCGGTGCAGCCGGAAACGGTCGCGAACCGCCTGGCACAGCGCGCCAGCGAGGATGACGCGGCGGAGGAAGACGAGGAGGCGGAGCCGTCGGAGTGACGGCCCGTGCCGTTTTAGAGGGAGGTATTGCGCGATGATGCAGCCACCGCTGGAGCAGCTGACTTTGAGGCTCGATTCCAAGTACACGCTGGTCGTCGCGGCGGCGAAGCGCGCCCGCCAGCTTTTGGACGACGGCGCCGAAGACGAGCCCGGCCGTCCGAAGGCCGTCACGCAGGCGCTCTGGGAAATGGCGAAAGGCCAGCTGGCGTACGAGCGCCAGAAGACCGGAGTGAAGTGAGCCGGATCGTCCTCGGCGTCACCGGGGGCGTCGCAGCCTACAAAGCGGTGATGCTGGCAAGCCGCCTCCGTCAGTCGGGATACGACGTCGACGTCGTGCTGACCCCGGCGGCGGAGGCGTTCGTCACGCCCCTGAGCTTTTCCGCGGTCACCGGCCGCAGGGCCTACACGGACCGCGACCTCTTCGCGGCCGAAGGCCCGATTCTGCACGTGGCGCTCGCACAGACGGATCTTGTCATCGTGGCGCCGGCCAGCGCCGACTTCCTGGCCAAGGCGGCGCACGGCATTGCCGGGGACCTCCTGGGCACGCTTCTGCTGGCTGCGGCAGGCAAGGTGCTCCTCTGCCCCGCCATGGAGGACGACATGTGGCGGCATCCGGCGACGCAGCGCGCCGTGCGCCAACTGCGCGCCGACGGCCGCACGGTGCTCGATCCCGCCGCGGGCCACCTCGCCTCCGGCCGCAGCGGCGTCGGGCGCCTGCCGGAGCCGGAGGAGATTCTCGCGCAGGCGCTGCGCATGCTGCGAGCGCAGACGCTGGGCGGCGCGCGGGTGCTCGTGACGGCAGGGCCGACGCGCGAGTACATCGATCCCGTGCGCTTCATCTCCAATCCTTCGACGGGGCGCATGGGCATCGCCGTCGCCGAAGCGGCGCGGGATGCCGGCGCCGCCGTGACACTGGTGCTGGGCCCGTCCGAACTGCCTGCGCCGCAGGGCATCGAGGTCCTGGACGTGACCTCCGCCGCGGAGATGTACGCCGCGGTCGAGAGCCGTTTCCGCGACTGCGACGCCTTCGTCGCCACCGCGGCCGTCGCGGACCTGCGCCCGCGGGAGCGCCTGGGCCGGAAGATCAAGAAAGCCGACCTCGGCATGGAGCTTCCGATGGAGCGGACGACGGACATCCTCGCCTGGGCAGGCTCGGTGCGGACAAGCCGCCAGGTGCTCGTCGGCTTCGCAGCGGAGACAGGGGACGTTCCTGCGCAAGCCCGCAAAAAGCTCATGGAAAAGCATTGCGATATGGTGGTTGGCAATGACATCGGCGAGCCCGGCGCCGGGTTCGCCGCCGATACGAACCGCTGTCTCTTCGTCACCGGCGAAGGCGAGCAGGAGGTCGGGCCTGCGAGCAAGCGGCAGATCGGGGAGGAGATCATCGCCTTTGTCGCAGAGCGGCTCCGCGGACGGTGAGCTCCGCGTCGCGCAGGTGGTGCTCGAGCGCGGCCCGCTCGTGCCGCTCGACTACCTCTGCCCGGACGGGCTGGAGGCGACTCCGGGCATGCTCGTGCGCGTGCCCTTCCGCCGCACGATCGCGCTCGGCATCGTCGTGTCGCAGGAGCCGCCGCAGGTAGATGCGGCCCGCCTGCGCCCGATCGCTGAGCTCGTCGGGCCGACGCTGCACGACCCGGCGGAAGCGGCGGCACTCGTGCGGTTTCTGCGCGAGCGCTACCTCGCCACCTGGCCCCAGGCGGCGCAGCCGCTCCTGCCGAGCGTGCGCGGCTTCCTGCCGGAGGCGGCGCGCTGGGAAGCAGCGGCAGGACGCGAGGAAGAGGCGGGCGAGCTCCTGCGCCGCGCGCCGCGCCAGCTAGAGGCGTACGAGTCGCTGCACACCGGTCCGCGCACGCTTCCTGCGGCACTCGCAAGGCAGCTCCAGCGCAAGGGACTGATTGTCCGTCATCGCCCGCAGCGGCCGCCGGTCCCCGCCGCAGGCGGACCGGAGCCGACGCCCGCGCAGGCGGGTGCGCTTGCGCTGCTGCGCGCCGGGCAGGGAGGCGTGCACCTTCTGCACGGCGTCACCGGCAGCGGCAAGACGGAGATCTATTTCCGGCTGATCGAGGACGCGCTGCAGGCAGGGCGCGGCGCCATCCTGCTGGTGCCGGAGATCGCGCTCTCCGCCCAGCTCGTCTCCCTCGTGCAGGAGCGCTTTGGCCGCAGGGCCGCCGTGCTGCACTCCGCAGTCGGCGAGGCCGCGCGCCGCAGCGCGCTGCAGCGCCTGCGAAGCGGCGTCGCGGATGTGGTCGTCGGTCCCCGCTCGGCGATCTTCGCGCCGGTGGACGCGGGCGTCGTGATCATCGACGAGCAGCACGAGGCGAGCTACCAGCAGGACGAGTCCCCGCGCTACCACGCACAGGAGGTCGCGCTCAGGCGGGCGGCGCACCTCGGGGCGACGCTCGTCCTCGGCTCCGCGACGCCGGACCTCGGCACGTACCATCTCGCGCGCACGGGGGCCATGGGACTCGTGGAGCTCCCCGAGCGCATCGGCGGGCGCCCCTTGCCGACGGTGCACGTCGCGGACCTGCGGCGGACGCCCGGGCGCATCTTCAGCGCGGAACTCCTGCAGCTCGTTTCAGAGAGCGTGTCGCGCGGACAGCAGGCGATCCTGCTCCTGAACCGCAGGGGCTTTCATCCGAGCATGGTCTGCCAGAGCTGCGGACAGGTGCCGACCTGCCCGGACTGCTCGGTCGCTCTCGCCTACCACGACAGCGGCGAGGCGGTCTGCCACCTCTGCGGGCACCGGCGCAAGGCACCGGTCGCCTGCCCCGCCTGCGGGGGGCGCATGCGCCTCCTTGGCACGGGCACGCAGCGCGTCGCGCAGGCCGCGACGGAAGCCTGGCCGGGTGCGCGCATCCTGCGCCTCGATCGCGATGCGGTGCGCAACGTGGGGTCGGCGGACGAGGTCTACCGGGCCTTCCGCGACGGCGCGGCGGACATCCTCGTCGGAACGCAGATGGTCGCGAAGGGCTTCGACTTCCCCAAGGTCACAGCCGTGGGCGTAGTGGTCGCGGATATCGGCCTCTCGCAGCCCGACTTCCGCGCGGCCGAGCGGACGTTCCAGCTGCTGATGCAGGTCTCCGGCAGGGCGGGGCGTGCGGACGCGCCCGGCCGAGCGGTGATCCAGACCTTCGATCCGGAGCACCCTGCCGTTCGCTGCGCGGTGCGCCACGACTACGGGGGGTTCGCGCAGCGGGAACTCGCGGAGCGCGAGCGGGGAGGCTATCCGCCGTTTGGCGAGTTGCTCCTGATCGGATACTCTGGCAAGGAGGAAGCACAGGTGGCGGCCCTTGCGCAGGAGCGTACGGCTAAGCTGCGCGCAGCTGCGCCGGACGGCGTGCGCGTGCTGGGTCCCGTTCCCGCGCCGATCTACCGCGCGCAGGGACGCTACCGCTGGCAGACGCTGCTCTTGGCCGCGCGGCGCGAGCCCTTGCGCCGGCTCGCCGCGACGCTGCCGCAGGGCGATGGCGATCCGCGCGAGACGCCGCTCTTCGACCCGCGGCAGTTCCGTTAGAATCCTTCAGGGAGAGATTTTTTCATGGCCATCATGGAGATCGTGAAGCACCCCTCCGACGTGTTGCGGCAGAAGGCGGAGCCTGTGCGCAAGGTGAACGCCGCCATCCGCCGCATCCTCGACGACATGGCGGAGACGATGTACGAGGCGCACGGGGTAGGGCTCGCCGGCAACCAGGTCGGCATCGCCAGGCGCCTCGTGGTGATCGACGTGGGCGACGGCCTTTTGAAGCTCATCAACCCGGAGATCGTCAGGCGCAGCGGAGAGATCGTGGAGGACACCGAAGGCTGCCTCTCGATACCCGGATGGCAGGGCGAGGTGCCCCGCGACAAGGCCGTGCAGATGCGCGCGACGCTGCCGAACGGCCGCACAGCGTGGTTTGACGCGGAGGATCTCTTCGCCCGCGCCATCCAGCACGAGATCGACCACCTCGATGGCGTCCTCTTCCTCGACCGCGCGAGCAGCGTCTATGAGGTGACGCCGGCGGACGCGGCCGCGGGCGAGGAGTCCCAGGAGACGGAAGCGGACGGCGCGCAGACGGCGGCATCGACTCCGGGCGAGTCGTAGATGCGCGTCGCCTTTCTCGGAACGCCGGCGTTCGCGCTGCCGGCGCTCTCCGCCGTGCACGCGGAGCATGAAATCGCGCTCGTCGTGACGGCGCCGCCGCGCCCGCGCGGGCGCGGTCAGAGGCTGCAGCCCGCGCCGGTGCACGCCGCGGCGGACCGGCTTTCGCTGCCGGTGCTGACACCGGACCGCCTCGACGAGGAGGCGGTTGAGCGGATCGCGGCGGCGCGCCCCGATGCCCTCTGCGTCGTCGCGTACGGCAAGATCCTGCCGCGCAGCGTCTTTGACCGCTGGACATGCCTCAACGTGCACCCGTCGCTCTTGCCGCGCCACCGCGGCGCGGCGCCGGTGCAGTGGACGATCTGGTCGGGAGACGCGCAGGCGGGCGTGACGATCATGCGCATCGTGCAGGAACTCGACTCTGGACCGGTCTTTCTCCAGGAGGCTTTCGATCTGCGGGGCGACGAGACGGCCGGCGAGCTCTTGGAAACCTGTGCGGATCGCGGCGCAGGCCTGCTTGGACAGGCGCTGCGCGCCCTCGCGCGCGGCGAGCTCAGGGAGCGCCCGCAGGAGGGCGCGCCCACCTACGCCCGCATGCTGCGACGCGAGGACGAGCGACTGGACTTCTCGCGCGGGGCTGCGGAGCTGGCACGCCAGGTGCGGGCGCTCTCGCCGCGGCCAGGCGTGCGCGTCGCAGCGGAGGAGAGAGGTCTTGAGATGCGCCTCCTGCGCGCACGGCCCGCGGCCGGCAGGGCGCCGCGGGGGGAACTGCGCGTGGCAGGCGAGGAGATCGCCATCGGCTGCGGGGAGGGCCTCCTGGTCGTGTCCGCGGTGCAGACCGCGGGCGGCAGGCCTCAAAGCGCCGCGGAGTTTCTGCGCGGCCGGCCGTGGGTGGCCGGGCTGCGGGTGCGGTGAGCGGCAGCGGAGCCCCGGCGCGCGCTGCTGCGGCGCGCGCGGGCATCGCCGTCGAGGCGGGCGCCCACCTGCCGCAGGCGGTGAACGAAGCCCTGCGCGCGAGCAATCTCACGCCCAGGGATCGCGGGCTCGTCACCGAGATCGCGTACGGGACGGAACGCTGGCGCTCCTTGCTCGACTACGCCCTGCGCCCGCACCTGCGCCGCCCGCTCAGCACGCTCGAGCCGGCGGTGCGCACGCTGCTGCGCCAGGGGACGTACCAGATCCTCAAGCTCTCCCTGCCCCCGTACGCCGTAGTGAACAGCGCGGC
>JAKAPV010000161.1 GCA_021806845.1 Bacillota bacterium
AGAGGAGCGTGGTAGTCATGATGGACGCTGACTGGATGTCAAGCCTGCGGGCCGGCGCTGTCGTCCTGCCTGGCGACGCGCCGCGCCCGCGCACGGGCGGCTGGCGCACCGGCGGCAAGCCGGCTGTGGATCTCGGACGCTGCGTCGACTGCCTCGTCTGCTGGATCCACTGCCCGGACACGGCGGTGCAGCAGCGCGCGGCCGTCTTCCAGGGCTTCGACTACGACCTTTGCAAGGGTTGCGAGATCTGCGTCGAGGTCTGTCCGACCGGGGCCATCCAGATGGTCGCGGAAGAGGCGGCGCTCGATCCGGGCGGCGTACTGCCGGGGACGGGGGTGCTCGCGCATGGCCAAGCTTGAGCTGGCGCAGCAGGTGCTGACGGGAGCCGAGGCGGCCGCGCACGCGATGCGGCAGATCCGGCCGGATGTGGTTCCGCTCTATCCGATCACGCCGCAGACGCCGATCATCCAGACCTTCAGCCGCTTCGTCGCGGACGGCGAGACGGACACGGTGCTCCTCCAGGTGGAATCGGAGCACTCAGCGATGAGCGCCGCCGTCGGAGCGGCGCTCGCGGGCGCCCGCACGATCACGGCGACCGCCTCGCAGGGACTCGCGCTGATGGTGGAGGTGGTCTACATCGCGGCGGGCCTGCGCGCGCCCGTCGTCATCGCCGTCGGCAACCGCGCGCTGTCGGGGCCGATCAACATCCACGGGGACCACTCGGACGGCATGCTCGCCCGCGACAGCGGCGCCCTGCAGGTCTACGCGCAGGACGCCCAGGAGGCCTACGACCTGATGCTGATGGCGCCGCGCATCGCGGAGCACCCGCGGGTCCTCCTGCCGATCATGGTGGGGCAGGACGGCTTCAACGTGACGCACTCCGCGGAGCCGGTGGCGCTCCTGCCGGACGCCGAGGCCGCGGCGTTCGTGGGGGAGTACGAGATCCCGTACGCGCTGCTGCAGGGGCCTTCGTCCAGCCACGGCGTCTTCGCCATGCCGGACTCCTACTTCGAGATCCGCCACCAGATGATCTCGGCCGCGGAGGCGGCCCGGGATGTCTACCGGGAGGTCACGGAGGACTACCGGCGCCGCTTCGGCCGCTACCTGCCGGCGCTCGACTGCTACCGCACCGACGACGCGGAGCGCGCCATCCTCTTGATCGGCTCGGCCGCGGGCACGGCGAAGGACGTCGTCGACGAGCTGCGGGCCGCGGGCGAGAAGGTGGGCTGCGTCGCGGTGCGCCTCTACCGGCCGTTCCCGCACGAGGAACTGCGCGCCGCCCTCGCCGGCGTAGCGCGCGTCGCGGTGCTCGACCGCGCGGCGTCGCCGGGGGCATTCCCGCCGCTCTACAGCGATGCGCTCGCCGCGCTCTACCGGAGCGGCGTCGATCTGCGCAGCTACATCTACGGCCTGGGCGGCCGCGACCTGCCCCAGGGCGACGTGCACCGGGCGCTGCGCGAGCTCGCGGAGCCGCCGCGGGCGGGGATCGGCTACCTCGGTCTCAGGGGGGATGGTGGAGATGGCGAGCCTTAAGCAGCTGGCGCTCCGCGAGGAGGAGCAGACGGGATTCTTCGGCGGGCACTCCCTGTGCGCCGGCTGCGGCATTCCGCCGATCGTGCGCACCGTGCTCGGCTCGATCCCGGGCAAGAAGGTCGCGATCAGCGCGACGGGCTGCCTCGAGGTCGCGACGACCCGCTACCCCTTCACGGCCTGGGGAGTTCCCTGGATCCACGTCGCCTTCGAGAACGCCGCGGCCGTCGCAGGCGGCGTCGAGGCCGCCTACAGGGCGCTCTCGCAGCGCGGGAAGATCGGCGAGGAGCCGGTCACCTTCGTCGCCTTCGCCGGCGACGGCGGCACCTACGACATCGGGCTGCAGGCGCTCTCCGGCGCGCTCGAGCGGGGACACCGCCTGATCTACGTCTGCTACAACAACGAGGCGTACATGAACACGGGCATCCAGCGCTCGGGAGCCTCGGGCGCGGGAAGTCCGAGCGCCGCAAGGACATGACGGCGATCGTCGTCGCCCACCACATCCCCTACGCCGCGCAGGCCGCGACCTCGCACTGGCAGGACCTCAGCCGCAAGGTGGAGCGCGCGGCGCAGGCCGACGGCCCGAGCTTTCTCAACGTCCTCGCGACCTGTCCGCCAGGCTGGGGACACGACGCGAAAGACAGCGTGAGGCTCTCGCGCATCGCGGTGGAGAGCCGCTACTGGCCGCTCTTCGAGGTGGTCGAGGGACATTACCGCATCACGCACCGGCCGGCGCGCCAGCGGCCGCTCGAGGAGTGGCTGAACCTCCAAAGGCGCTTTTCGCACCTGCACGGCGAGCGCGGCGCAGACCTCGTCGTGCGCCTGCAGGCGGAGCTCGACGAGGGATGGGCGCAGCTCCTGGAGCGCGACGGGGCGGACGCCGAGTGGTTTCGGGCGCGAGAGGAGGCCGGCGCCTGAGTCCCTGTGCCTTCACGTGACATAAGATGGGGCGCAAGACTTCCGCAGGAGGAATGCGCAGTGCGCCCCGAGCGCGACTTCACCCCGCCCAGTGCCTTCTGCCCGCACCCGGAGCGCTGGACGGCCATCGATGCGGCATCAGCAGAGCGCGAGGTCACAGAACTTGTCGCGAGCCTCGTGCGTGCCCTGCAACCGGACTATGTGGTGGAGACCGGAGCCGCCTACGGCTACACGGCGCAGGCGATCGGAGAGGCCCTGCGGCGCAATGGGCACGGGCGGCTCGTGACGCTGGAGATCGACGAGGCGCGCGCCGTCGAGGCGGAGGAGCGCTGCGCGGGGCTGCCGGTCAAGGTCCTGCAGCAGCACTCGCTACAGTTCGTGCCGGAGGAACCGGTCGGATTCGCCTGGCTCGACTCGTCGGCCGAAGAGCGTGACCGGGAGCTGCGCCGCTACCTGCCCTGGATGGCGAGCGGCACGCTCGTGGCGGTGCACGACACGGGACCGCACTTTCCCGTGCACCCGCGCCTGCAGGCGCTCGTAAAGGAAGGTTTCGTGCGCGGGGTGCGCCTGCGCACGCCACGCGGCGTTTCGCTCCTTGAGGTGCTTGCCGACGGGATGCACAGCGCGCAGTGACGGGGGCGGCCGGCGGGTCCGGCCGCCCCCCGCCGCGCCCTGGAAGGCAGCGCGGGCCGATCGCCGGAGGGGTCCAGTTTGCGGGCTCTGGGCGCAATTTCCGCTGCCCGGAGCAGGACTTGCGCCGCATGCCCCAAAATGTCTTGCGTACGACCTCTGGGGGGATTGCGATGCGGCTCGGAACATGGCGTGCGCCGGACGGCCCGCGCGTCGTCGCACTGGTGATGGACAAGTGGCTCGACATCTGTGCGCTGCTTTCGGGGGATGTGCGCGGCAGGGATCTTTCGGCCCTGATCCGGGACTGGTCCGCGCTTTCGCGGACGATAGAGGACGGGGCGCGGCGCGCCGCGGCGGGCGAGCTCGCCCTGATCGCGGCGGACGAGACCGCGCTCGCGGCGCCGCTGCCGCAGCCGCGCCGCATCCTCTGCATCGGCCACAACTACAGAGAGCACGTCGCGGAGCAGAAGGCGGAGCTGCCGGCGGCGCCAGAGGTGTTCATCCGCCTCGCGTCGACCCTTTGCGGGCCGCGCGACCCGATCCTGCTACCGCGCGAAACGCCGCAGGTGGACTACGAGGCGGAGCTCTGCGTCGTCATCGGGCAGGGCGGCCGGCGGATCGCGAAGGAGCAGGCGCTGTCGGCCGTCTTCGGCTGGACCGTCCTCGACGACGTCTCGGTGCGCTCCTACCAGTACCGCGGCAAGCAGTGGACGCCAGGCAAGAACTTTCCCGGCACGGCGCCCTGCGGCCCCTATGTTGTGACGCGCGACGAGCTGCCGGACCCGCAGATGCTCGACGTATCGTGCGTGCTTTCGGGCGAGCGGATGCAGCACGGCAGCACCGCCGACATGATCTTCGACGTCGCGTCGATCATCGCGGACGTGTCCGTCTTCACGGCGCTCGAGCCGGGGGACCTGATCGCGACCGGAACGCCGCCGGGCGTCGGCATGGCGCGGCGCCCCCAGCGCTGGCTGCGGGCCGGCGACCAGGTGGAGTGCTCTGTCTCAAAGGTCGGGACGATCGCCAATGTCTGCGTCCTCGATTGACGCGGGAGCCGAGGCGGCGCTCCAGCAGGCGCTCAGGCGCCGCTTCGGCGCGCGCTGCCGCATCGATGCGCCGGGCAGGCGCCTCTACGGCTACGACGCGATGGGCACGGAATTCGCTGTGCCGTGCGCCGTCGTGCAGGTGGAATCGGCGGCGGAGGCGGCGGAGTGCCTCGGCATCGCCGCGGCGCACGGCGGGAAGCTCGTCGCGCGCGGTTCCGGCACAGGGCTCTCGGGCGGGTCGGTGCCGCACGGCGGCGCGGTCGTCGTCTCCTTCGAGCGGATGCGCGGCGTGCAGGGGCTCGATCCGATCGCGCGCACGCTGCAGGCGGAGCCGGGCGTCGTCAACGGTAGCCTCGAGGCGCGCCTTCGGCCGCATGGTCTTTTCTATCCGCCGGATCCGGCGAGCTACCGGGTGTCGACGATCGGCGGCAACATCGCGGAGAACGCCGGCGGCCCGCACGCCGTGAAGTACGGCGTGACGGGCCAGCACGTGCAGGCCCTGCAGGTCGTGGACGCCGCGGGACGCAGCGGCTGGCTGCACGCCGGCGCGGTGCAGCCCGGCGCGGACCTCGTCGCGCTCGTGACGGGATCCGAGGGAACGCTCGCGCTCGTGACGGCGGCGGAACTCACGCTCGACCCGAGACCTGCCGAGGTGGCGACGCTGCTCCTGAGCTTCCGCGACATGGACGGAGCGACCGACTACGTCTCCGCTGCCGTCGCGGCGGGCCTGCTGCCCGCGACGCTCGAATTCATGGACCGCCAGACGATCGAGGCGGTGGAGGCCTGGGGCGTCGCGCACTACCCCGACGGCGCCGGCGCGGTGCTGCTGATGGAGATCGACGGCTCGCCGCAGGAGGTCGCGCAGGGCCTCGCGCTCGCGCAGGAGCTCGCGCAAGGGAGCGCCGCGATCGGCGTCGAGGCGGCGACCGACCCCGCGGCGCGCGACGCGCTCTGGCTCGGCCGGCGCGGGTCGTACGCGGCGCTCGCGCGCCACGGGCGGCGGGTGCTGACGCAGGACGTGACCGTGCCGCGCGCGCGCCTCACCGAGATGCTGCGGGAGGTCTCGCGCATCGCCGAGCACTACGGACTCAAGGTGGCGACCGTAGGCCACGTCGGCGACGGGAACCTGCACCCGGACTTCGCCTACGACCCAGACGATCCCGAGGAGAGCCTGCGGGTGCACGCGGCCAACGACGAGGTGATCGCCGCCTGCGTGCGCCTTGGGGGATCGATCACGGGCGAGCACGGCATCGGTACGGACAAGCTGCGCGGCATGCCGGTGATGTTCAGTCCGGCGGAGCTCGGGCTGATGGCCGCGGTGCGCGGCGCGTTCGACCCGAGCGGCATGCTCAACCCCGGCAAGGCTGTGCCGATGGCGCTAAGAACAGCGAAGGAGCCGGCGGGCGGCGCCGCGCCCAAGCTCCCCGCAAGCGCGCAGGACCTGCAGGCGGCCCTGCTCGCGGCGGGGGCTGCAGGGAATCCGGCGAGGATCTCGCTCGCCGGTCTGCGGGGGATCGCGATCGACACCCAGAGCCTGACGGCGGAGGTGGGGGCGGGAGAGCCGATCGAGGCGATCGAGGCGGCGCTCGCCAAGACGCCCTTCACATTCGGCTGCAGGCCGCTGCGGGCGGCCACGATCGGCGAAGCGCTGCTCGCGAACGACTACGGAGCGGAGCACCTCGGCCTTGGCACCCTGCGCGCGCACCTTCTCGGGGTCACCTACGTGACCGGCGCGGGAGAGCTCGTCCGCTTCGGGCGGGCCGTCGTGAAGAACGTCGCGGGCTACGACCTCTTCCGCCTGCTGATCGGGAGCCGCGGGCGCCTCGGCCTGCCGGCGTCGCTGATCCTGCGGCTGCTGCCGCGGCGCACGGCGCCCTGGTGGCAGGCCCGCGGCGAGATCGGAGAGCTGCGGGCGCAGGCATCCCGGACGCACGCCCTCTTCGCGGTGCCGCAGGAGGGCCATTACGCGGTCTACGCCCAGGCGCCGGAGCCGCCGCCCGGGCAGTGGCGGGAGGCGCCCGGCGCGCAGGCGGCGCTCTCGGCGCTGCGGGCGGAGCTTCGGGAGGAGGGGGACCTCCTCGATCTCTCGATGGCGCCGCGGGACCTCGGCCAGGCGCTCTCGCGGCTCGGCAGCGAGCCGCGGATCGTGCTGCCGGCCGCCGCGCGGCTGCTCGTCCGCCTGCCGCAGGGGCGAGCCCGGGAGCTTTCGGAGGAGCTCGCGGCCCTGGGGCCTGTGCGGGCGGACTACGGCGAAGAGAGGGCTCCGCTTGCCTCGCCTCCCGCGCTCGCGGCCGCGTGGGAGGAGCGCCTGCGGGCCGTCTTCGATCCGAAGGGCATCCTGGCCGAAAGCCTTGGGGGTGCGGGCAGATGAGCGTCGAGTCGCAGATCGACCGCTGCATCCAGTGCGGTTTCTGCCTGCAGTCGTGCCCCACGTACCGCCTCTTCGAGGCGGAGGAATCCTCACCGCGCGGCCGCATCGCCCGGGCGAAGGACCTGATCGCCGGGGACGTCCCGGCGACCCCGCAGAGCCTGGCGACGTTCGCGGAATGCCTTGGCTGCCGGGCCTGCGAGGTGGCCTGCCCGTCGGGCGTGCATTACGAGGAGATCCTGATGTACGGCCGCAGCGAGCTTCGCAAGGTGGAGAAGCCGGCGCGGGTGCCCGTGCGCCTCCTGCTGCACCTGATCTCGCATGCGGGCGGCATCGCCCGCATGCGCCGCCTCTGGCGTTCCTTCGGCCGGCGGGCGATCCGCATCGCGCGGCAGCTGCCGCAGTCGTCACCCGCGGTGCGGCTGCTCGCCGCCCTGCCGGACCCGGCCGCGCAGGCTCTAACCGCCGAAGGACGTCC
>JAKAPV010000003.1 GCA_021806845.1 Bacillota bacterium
TTTGCCTCGGGCTTCCTTCAGATCCCGCCTCGCGGCGGACACCCTTGCCTCTGGCTAACGGGCTCGTGCTGCCTCGCCCGTAGCGGACTTTCACCGCCGAGTCGTCGCCCATGCCGGGCGTACACGCGTGAAGGCCCCCCGCACGGCGGGAGGCCTTCTGTGGGCAGCGGTTCTTAGAAGTCCATGTCGCCGCCCGGGTACGGGGGTGCGCCGGCACCAGCCTTCCTCTTCTCGGGGATCTCCGCGATCAGGGCCTCGGTCGTCAGGACCATCGAGGCAACCGACGCGGCGTTTTGCAGCGCGGAACGGGTGACCTTGACGGGGTCGACGATGCCGGACTTGACCAGCTCGACGTACTCCCCGGTCATGGCGTTGAGGCCGAAGCCCGGCTGGCTGTTGCGGACCCGCTCCACGACGACGGAGCCCTCGAGGCCCGCGTTGAAGGCGATCTGGCGGAGCGGCTCCTCCAGGGCGCGGCGGACGATGTTCACGCCGACCTTCTCGTCACCTTCGGCCTTGATGTCTTCAAGGGCCGAGATGATGTTGATCAGGGTCGCGCCGCCACCAGCGACGATGCCCTCCTCCACCGCTGCGCGGGTCGCGGCGAGCGCGTCCTCGATGCGGTGCTTCTTCTCCTTCAGCTCGGTCTCGGTGGCCGCACCGACCTTGATCACCGCGACGCCGCCGGCCAGCTTCGCGAGGCGCTCCTGGAGCTTCTCGCGGTCGTAGTCCGACTCGGTCTCCTCGACCTGGTGCTTGATCTGGTTGACGCGGGCGTCGATGTTCTTCTTCTCGCCCTTGCCCTCGACGATCGTGGTCTTCTCCTTGGCGACCTTCACGCGGTTCGCCTGGCCGAGCATCGAAAGCTCGACGTTCTCGAGCTTGATGCCGAGGTCCTCGGAGAGGAACGTGCCGCCCGTCAGGATGGCGATGTCCTCCATCATGGCCTTGCGGCGGTCGCCGAAGCCCGGCGCCTTGACCGCGGCCGCGTTGAAGGTGCCGCGCAGCTTGTTCACGACGAGGGTCGCGAGGGCCTCGCCCTCCACGTCTTCGGCGACGATCAGCAGCGGGCGGCCGGTGCGCGCGATGCGCTCGAGCAGCGGCAGGAGGTCCTGCACCGAGGAGATCTTCTTCTCGTGCAGGAGGATGTACGGGTTCTCGAGCTCGACTTCCATCGAGTCCGGGTTCGTGACGAAGTACGCCGAGGCGTAGCCGCGGTCGAACTCCATTCCTTCGACGACCTCGAGGGTCGTCGCGGTTCCCTTCGACTCCTCGACGGTGATGACGCCGTCCTTGCCGACCTTCTCCATCGCCTCGGAGATCAGCTCGCCGATCTCGCTGTCGTTGCCGGAGATGGCGGCAACGTGTGCGATGTCGTCGCGCCCTTCGATCGGCGTGGAAAGCTTCTTCAGCTGCTCGACGGCTTTCTCGACCGCTCTGTCGATGCCGCGCTTGAGGAAGATCGGATTGGCGCCTGCGGCGACGTTCTTGAGGCCCTCCAGCACCATGGCCTGCGCGAGCACGGTCGCGGTGGTGGTGCCGTCACCCGCAACGTCGTTGGTCTTCGAAGCGACTTCCTTGCAGAGCTGGGCGCCCATGTTCTCGTACGGGTCCTCGAGCTCGATCTCCTTGGCGACCGTGACGCCGTCCTTCGTGATGATCGGCGATCCGAACTTGCGGTCCAGGACGACGTTGCGCCCCTTCGGGCCGAGCGTCACCTTGACGGCGTTCGCGACGGCGTTCACGCCGCGCTCGAGCGCCTTGCGGGCGTCTACGTCAAAAACGAGCTGCTTTGCCGGCATTTGTAGCGAAACCCTCCTCTAAACGGTTACTTGACAGCGAGCAGGTCGCTTTCGCGAATGATGAGGTACTCGGTGTCAGCCACCTTGACCTCGGTACCGCCGTACTTCGAGAAGATGACCCGGTCCCCGACCTTGACCTCCGGCTCAACTCGCGTGCCATTGTCAAGGACCCGGCCGGTGCCGACGGCGATAATCTCACCTTCCTGCGGCTTGTCCTTGGCGGTGTCCGGCAGGATGATGCCCCCCGCGGTCTTCTCCTCCGCCTCCAACACCTTGACCACTACGCGATCACCAAGCGGCCTAAGCACAAAATCCCTCCTCGTTTCTGTTGGCACTCACCTCACGCGAGTGCTACCAGCGGTATGTATTGTATCGGCGCCCATTGATACCGTCAAGCATCTGGGCGGTCGCCGCCGAAAGGTTCGGGTGACCGCCCGCCAGCCGCTCGCCAGGCCTTGTCAGCGTGGTTCCAGGTTCGACCGTCGCGTCGGAACGCGCGCGGCGACCTGCTGAAGAATGATGCGATCGCCCTCGAGTTTCATAACGACAAGGTCCCCAGGCCGGATCCCTGCCGCTGTGAGCACTTCCGAGGGAAAGCGAACCCTGCCCTGCTTCAACACTGC
Organism: Bacillota bacterium; assembly: GCA_021806845.1. Classification (GTDB taxonomy): domain Bacteria; phylum Bacillota; class Sulfobacillia; order JAJZYS01; family JAJYTV01; genus JAJYTV01. The sequence goes on from JAKAPV010000003.1 coordinate 2,426, forward strand.
GTAACGCACGCGCTCCACCGCCTTCCGCGGCAGAACTGTAGCCTTCCTGTATATTCCAATGCAATGTCCTAAACCGTCCTGTCGCGGCGGTAAACCGCAAGCCGCTCAGAGCGAGCGGGAAGGGCGGTCTGCGCGCGTCGGCCGCGTGAAACTGTACGTAAAGATCCCGGCAGGACCGCTTCTTGCATTACATAAGGTGTGTACTTGCCGGTACAAGGATCAAGTGCGCCGCAGCCTGCGCTGCAGGATGTACCACACTGCTCCCCCGACGACGATGACCGCGATCGCCAGCGCGATCGCGAGTGACTCGTGCTCGCGCACGAACGGCATGTTCGCACCGACTCCCACACCTGCGAGCGTCCAGAACATCGACCAGATCGCATCGCCGATCAGGGAGCCGATGATGAACGGCAAGAGCGGCGCGTGCATGACGCCGGCGCCGAGGATCGCAGGAGTCCTCGTCACCCCGACGAGGCGCGAGATCGCCTGGGCCATCCCCCCGAAGGATTTGAACCAGCGCTCCGCCCGCTCGACAGCAGTCTGTTTAAGATGTAGGCGGCGTACGACGCGGTAGAAGAGCGGCCGCCCGCCCCATCGTCCGATCCCGTACCCGACAAGGTTGCCGAGCACGTTGCCGGTCGTCCCGATCGCCCATACGACGACCAGCATCATATCGCCGCGCGCGATCAGGAAACCGCTAGCAAGAAAGAACAGCTCGATCGGTCCCGGCATGCCGGTGCCTTCGATCAAGCTGGCCAAAAAGAGCATCGGGTATCCATACAGAACCAAGAGATCGCGCACTTGCACGGTCGTCATCGAATTGATCTCGGCAGCTTAGTGCGCCTGCTCCTCTGGCGAAGGCTTCGGCGCGTCGGACTGCTCGCTGCCTTCCTTCATTGCGTTGCGGAACTCGCGAATCGTCTTGCCGAGTCCCTGGCCGATCTCGGGCAGGCGCTTCGGCCCAAACAGCAGTAGCGCGATCGCGAGGATGATCACCAGGTGGACGGGAGTGAAGAGATCCATGTTGGTATCCGTCCTTTCCTGCCGGGAAGCGCAACCTTTGATCGGCAGTATAGCACACCGCCGCGCCCGGCGCAGTGCGCTCTTGACAGGCAGGTCTTGACTGCCCTCGCAGTGTTTGCGAAACTTGCGCTAACGGGCGAGGGCCCGCAACAGCATAGGGACGCGGCAAATCACTAAGCGCCAGCACTCGCGCTCGCGAGTGGACGAGGTGGGGGATCTCGGAATCGTCGGCGGGTGACCCCCGGTCTGCCTGGACCGTCAAAGACCTCACAAAGCCAGGGAGTGATCTCTGGGGGAAAAGGGTCGGCAGGCAGAAGGATGCCTAGACTGCATCCCTCTACGTCTATGGCCGTCTCCCTTGGTGGAGCGGTCCATGCCCGTAGAAGGGGTGTTTTGCTATGTGCGGGATCATGGGATACGTTGGGCCGCGCCCTGCGGTCAACGTACTGGTCGGCGGACTGCGCCGGCTGGAGTACCGGGGCTACGATTCGGCAGGGATCGCTCTTGGGACGACTGATGGCATCCATCTCGTCAAGCGGGCGGGGCCCCTGCGCGTCCTCTCGGAAGAGCTGGAACAGAATCCGCCGCCGCCCGCTGCGATCGGCATCGGGCACACTCGGTGGACGACGCACGGCGGCGTCAGCGACCGGAACGCCCATCCGCACCTCGATTGCCGGGAGCAGATCGCCGTCGTGCACAACGGCATCATCGAAAACGCGTCCGAACTGCGCCTGGAACTCGAGAGCCGAGGTCACGAGTTGCGCTCCGAAACGGATTCCGAACTGGTCGCGCACCTTCTCGAAGAGGTGGAAGGCGATCTCCTCCACCGCCTTCAGGTAGTAGCGAAGCGCTGCGAAGGCGCCTACGCCCTGCTCGCCTTCGATCTCGCCGAGGGCCTGCACATGTGCGCCGTCCGGCGTACAAGTCCGATCGCAATCGGCTTCAATGAAGCCGAGGTGTTCGTGGCTTCCGGGGCGATCGCCCTCGCTCCCTGGCTGGAACGTTGCATCTACCTGGACGACGGGGAGATCGCGGACCTTAGGCCAGGTCGCGCTGACGTGTTCCGCCTCGCGGACCTTGCCCCCATCGAAAAGGCATTCCACGAGATCTCCGTTTCCGGCGACCTTCCCGACGCCGGCCGCCACCGCCACTTCTACATGAAAGAGCTGTACGAGCAGCCTTCGGCTTGGCGCTCCGTCATGCAGGGACGCCTTGACGATTCGGGCAACGTCGACCTCGCGGACACGGGACTAACGCATGAGGCACTCCGGGCAGTGCAGCGGCTGCTCTTTCTCGCGATGGGCTCTTCCCTGCACGCAAGCCAGATGGCCGTCGAGCGTCTGCAGCAGTTCGCCCAGATCCCGGCTGAAGCCATCCTCGCCAGCGAATTCAGGGACACGCGCACGTTCCTCGAACCCGGTACCCTCGCGGTAGCCGTCAGCCAGTCCGGAGAGACGATCGATACGCTCGCGGCTCTGCGGCACGCCCGGGACCTCGGCGCCACGGTGCTCGGTCTGGTGAACGCGCCGAGTTCCACGATTGCGCGGGAGAGCGACTTCGTCTTCGACCTGCGTGCGGGCACAGAGATCTCGGTCGCGTCGACAAAGGCCTTCACCACGCAAGCCGTAGCGCTTGAACTCCTGGTCTCCGCGCTTGCGGCAGCGCACGGTCGCGTCGACACTACGGGGCGCCTCGCCGCACTGCGGGCGGCACCGGCGATCGCCGAGGACTTCCTGATGGAATTCCGGCTTCCCGAAGACCTCATCGCACGCTGCGCTGCGGCGCCAGGCGTGATCTTCCTCGGGCGCGGCCAGGATCTCAGCCTTGCGCGGGAAGGCTCTCTCAAGTTGAAAGAACTCTCGTACATCTGGAGCGAAGCCTTTGCCGCAGGCGAACTGAAGCACGGCCCCCTGGCGCTTGTGGACAGCCGCGTACCGGTCATCGTTTGCGCGACAGACCAGAAACACGCTCCGAAGCTGCGCAACTCACTGGCAGAGGCCTCCGCAAGGGGTGCCTATGGAGTATCGGTCGGCGCGGATCTCCATGCCACGATCCATCTCGGCCTGCCCATGCACGACAGTCTGGCGGCGTATCTCCTGGGCGCGCTGCCGCTGCAGCTGCTTGCGGTCTCCGTTGCGGAGGCCCGCGGCTGCTCCATCGACCAGCCTCGAAATCTGGCCAAAAGCGTGACTGTGGAGTAGCAGTTACCGGCACAGTGCTGTTGTGTGTGAGAGGGGATTAGAAATCCGCCCTGGGCAAAAGAAATCCGCCGGGGGATTGAAGGGTCGCCCGGCGGATTTCTACAGAGCCTCCGTCGGTGGTCCTCCTACTGTGCGCGACGAAACGCGATGATGGCCCGATGAGTTGTCGCAACTCTTGGTCCCTCGGCCTCGTCGCCTTGGCTATGCCTAGCCGGTATGTCGAGACAGCCCTATACAGGCGCATCAGCAGTGGGAGGGACTTTCCAACCTGCAACCAACTGCAACACTTCTGCCCTTGCCTCGGATCGATTGCCGGTAACAACGGCTTCAATACAGTAGTCGATGTTATAGCTCGTCGACGCACTGGTTCGTTCAATCGCCACCCAGTACTCATAGGTCGCATTGTCACTCTGTTCTGCCGCCGGGGGCGTGCGTTCATTCAGCGCAAACCAAGCCTGTCCATTCGGTGTGGAGATGAACTCCTGGCTTAAGATCTGAGAATGGTTCCGGACCACTGCCTGCCCGTAAGGATGACTAGGCGGAACTGCAGTCGTCAGCAAGTGAACCTCGATATCCTTCCACCTGGTCCCCTTCGCCTCACTTGAGGTCGACAGTACCGTTCCATTCGGTAGGCGCAAACTTGAGGCGGCGAACTGTGGAATTGTGGCCGTCTTTAGGCTTGGGCCAGAAGCAGAACCGGTTGTCTGGTCGATGCTAGGGTGACTCGCCCGTGCCGCATGCACCCAGCAGGAGGGTTGCAAGAACTGTTCCGATCACAATGTGCTGTTTCATGGCCGATTCCTCCCATACGGAGCACATTAGCACAGCTCGTGCACTCGCCATCGCGCCTGCCGATCCCCGAAGATGCACAGGATCAGTGCCAGGATCCGCTCACCAGGGCCCATCTTCGCTTGGCTAGCCATTCGGCCGCCTCGTTGATTACATCGACGAGGTCGATCTCACGGCATAGTGCCCCTACCACGCCCAAGACCCCGGACTGGTAGCCAACGACGTCTTGCATGCCGCTACTCATCTACACGGTGGACGGCAGATCCTTGCTCAGGTCCTACTCAATCTGCCACGTGTTGCCATCCGCTAGGACGTAGCACGAAATTTTGCTATGCGGGCACCGCGACATGCGGAATGTCTGACACAGGCACACCTAGCAGGTCAGGATCACATAGGGGATGCGGATACTGGTTCTTCCCGTGATCGGGAGGACCGACACCTTCACTTCGAACGGTGGCCTATCCGCCACGGTTTCCAAGACCACTGAAACCTGGTCCTTACCTCTCCACGGCAGGTGGAGTATCCCCTGCACAGAAGGATCCCTCGTCGCTAGGGGGGGCCTGGTCGTAGAATCGCACCTACCCAGGCTTGCGCGCTTCGGCGCCCGCCTTCTTGATGTCCTTGGTGTTCTCCGTGCATACCCACGTGCCGTCCGTCTTGGCCCGCGCAGCCAGCAGGGAGTCCGCAAGCGAGATCCCGTGCTGCTCCCAAAGCGAGAGGGCCAAGATTAGCGTTTCCTTGTCGCCGACCGTCTCGATGCTCTCCCAGGCGAGGATGCGCTTGATGTAATTCGCCGCCGTCGTGGGCGTGTAGCCGAACCTGCTCGTCAGCGTGTAGGTCAGTTCGTGCACGACGACGGGGTCGATGCGGCCCGCGGCGTTCCCAGTGGCCAGTCTGCCCAGGAGAACAGCGCACTCTGTGGAGTTGCTGTCTTGCGTCAGGGGGTGGATGAAGACGTTAGTGTCGAGCCAGCCGGCGTCTTCCGCCACCTCAGTCTCCCTCCGACGCGGCCGCGGCCACCTCGGCCAGGGCGGTTGGCGGCTCTCCGGGATAGACCCTCTCCGCGATGGCCCGTCCCATCTCCTCCCGGATCTTCGCCATGTCGACCTCGACGTCAACCTTGGGGAAGTCGTCCAGAGACCATGTCGGGATAACCTCGACGACGAACTGCCGCTCGCCGAGCTGCTGGAGCATCAGGGTGTAGCCAGGCTCGATGCCGAGCGCCTCGCGGAACTTCGCGGGGATCGTCACCTGGCCGCGGCCTTGCACCTTGACGAGTGCCATCGCTGCACCTCCAGTACCTCTCTGCTGCTTGTCCATCTTACAGCAAACCTCCTCCCTTGCGGCACCTCCATTCTCGCCCCGCGGCCCCGCGCACAATGCAGAAGCCGGGCGGCCAACCCCTGTCAGGTCGTGCCGCCCGGTGGTCCGATGTGCGGGATGCTGTGGCAACGTGTCGTCTACGGATCGACGGCCGCCCCTCAGGGCACGTACAGTGTCAGCCTGAGTCAGGATTTCCCAAGTGGCTGGTCCGTTGATCACGGTCTTCCCACGGCTGTTCCTAGTCAGGGCAAGGACGTTGGTCGTCAGGAGGGCGAGAGTCGATAGAGGGGCTCGCACTGTGGCTGACAGATAGAGTTCGGATACTTGGTGAGGCCACACGAGAACCTGCTCCAAAACTGCCAGCACCTCACATTGGTGCCTGTTCACGCGGCATCCACGTCTTTCCTGCGAACATTCAGCTAGCAACGCTCCGGCAAGTGACATTCCGGCTGCGCGGACTCACAATAAGTATTATGGGGCGCGGCGTCTCGTTTGCCCTTCTGCGCCAGTTTGTTCTCGGCTTCGCTTCTGATGCGCGGGGATAGGAGGTCCATTGGGTCCGCCTCAGGAAGCCGGCTCCCCCCTGCAGCCTGATCGCCAGCCGACCGACGTATACGCCGATCTGCGGCACCAGGGCCGAAAGAGCGGGCACTGAAGCGTAGATCCGTGGAACTGCGGACGGACTGGGTCCGACACCTATGTCTTCGTTGCCAACCGTCGACGCGTGAGGCTGCAGTTCGCGGGAGTCCGCCCTGCTGGCTGTAGGTACTCCGGTCGCCAACATAGATCGACTGCAGAGGGGCCCGCCGGTTACCGGCAGGGCCCTCACTAGAATTCCCTTCGGAGTTGACGACCAGCTCGTTGCCGTCCAAGGAATACCCCGTTGTACTTCCAGGGCGGATTTCCGGTTGCGTGCGCCAGTTTTGCGACCCGACGTAGGGCGAAAGATTAAATCCCTTTTTCGATCTGTTAGGCCGGATTCCAAGGCGGAGTTTAATCCCCCCTCACACGCTGTTGGCCGACAATGATGTGTCGTGCTTGACAATACAGTCTCACACTGACCAATAGAGAAGCACGCCATGCCCGCTGGCTGAATTCGGTCATCCCGATAGCTAGTCAGTGGACTTCAGGTTGGCGTCCCTCGCCTCACGCGTCCAGTGGGAACTATTTTCGTCCGTCTACCAAATGGATTGGTGAGTGGGGAGTAGGAATCCGCCCTGGGCAAAAGAAGTCCAACTGGTGGATTCAAAGATTCATCCTGGCGGCAGATACGAGACGCTACACCAAGGCGTACCCTACCGGATCGAGACCACTTGTGCTGCCCGCCGCCTCATATACATCGGCCCCGCTACCTGACGACCGCATTGGCGGTCCGCCAGTTTTGTTCCGTGACGGATTTCTAATACTCCATCACACGGACGGGCGATCTGGAGAGAATCCGCGTCGCGTAAACGAGCGGCATGGCGCAGTGAATTCACCTTCCTCAAAGCGGCGAGTGCAGTACCCGGTCAAGGAGCGATCTATATCGTCACCCTGCTAGTCGTCCTTGCGGTGTTCTGTGGTGCGTTAACGCGGTCCACCTTCGCGTTCGGCGAGGCGGTCGTTGCCATGCCGCTGTTGGCCATGCTGCCCGTTGGCCTGCACACCGCGGTCCCGCTCATGGGGCTGGTCGGACTAACCGTCGCGCTGCTCTCGGTCGTCCTGGGGGGATGGCGCCACATCGACCGCCCTGAGCTGGTCCTGTTGGGAACCGCTGCACTGCTCGGCGTACCCGTCGGTCTGATCCTGCTACGGACACTGCCGGCGGGGTCCGTCTCAGCGGCGCTCGGGGCGGTACTCGTCCTCTATGGTGGGTACTCGCTGGCCGAGGAGCTTGCCAATCTGCGCGCCGTACACCTGCAGATCTCGAATCGACGCTGGGCACCCGCGTTCGGGTTGTTGTCCGGACTGCTCGGGAGCGCGTACAACTTTAACGGCGTGCCGGTGGCGGTGTACGGATCATTGCGCGGCTGGGACCCGGACCGCTTCCGGGGAACCTTGCAAGCCCACTTCCTGGTCACGGGGCTGCTCATCGTTGTAGGGCAAGGCCTTAGCGGGCTTTGGGCTGGCGAGGTCTTCAAGCTGTATCTGTTATCCATCCCAGGCATCGCTCTGGCCGTCCTGGTCGGGACAAAGCTGCGCCAGCGCCTTCCGGTGGCACCGTTTCGGCGATATGTCTTGGGCCTCATCGTCGCGCTCGGCGCGCTGATGCTGGTGAAGGCCGTCTAGCCTGAGGAGCTCGAGACCTCCCGAGAAGCGTGCACCAGAAAAACCCTACGTGGAGGGATTGTGGTCTGGTCGCAGGGCGCCTACAGGGATCTCGCTCGGATATCGAACGGCAGGATAGCTGCCGTCACACATTTCGCATGTCGGGAACGACGGCGCAGTGAATTTGCAGGTGCTGTGGGCAGTTAGGTGACGTAGGGCTGAGTGAGGACGCGCGGGTCGATGCGCAAGAGTTCGAAGACGCGGCGGATCTCCGGGCGCAGGCGTGAGAACTCGCGGCGGTGCGTACCGCGGTTGTCGACGGAGAGGCGCACCTCAACGCGCGCGAGCATGGCGAGGAGCTGCTCGGTGGTCGGCGTGGAGCGCCAGATACCGCCCGGAAGCAGCATCTTCTTCTGCGATGAAGTCTCCAGCGATGCGCGGGCGCGATGCTGGATCATGCGGTAGACGATCAGGGCGAAGAGCAGGACGTAGGCAAAGGACTCAACGCGCCGCGGCAGCTTAAGGAAGACCGGTGAGAGGTGCCAGGGCACCTTGATGAACCGCCAGTTCTGCTCCGCGAGGAACTGGCTGTGATAGTCGCGCAGCACCTGCTCGGCCGTTCTCTCCTGCGGCGGGACGTTGGTGATCAGCACGAAGGTCGAGAGGCGCTCCTGCTCGCGCTGGACGACTTCTCGCCGCAGATCGTCGCGTTGCAGCGAGACGGTGTAGCGGGCCACCCGTGCAGAGTCCTCCCCCTTGCGCGGCCGGCCGCGCTGCGGGCGCTTGAGCACAACCTCCGTAGCCTGGATCTCGGTCTTGATGCCCCAGAAGCGTGGCACCTTGGCGGTGAAGGCCGCAGCTGCGGCCTCGGCGTCCTCCTGGCAGGAGAACGGCTTCTTGCGCCAGGCGGCCGCCTGGGCCTCGATGGCCTCCCGCTCCTTGTCGATATCCCGCTGCAGCGCCTGCGCCTTACGCTTCTCCAGGCTCGAACTCTGCACGACGACCAGGCGGTAGGGGCGATCGTCGATCGTGCCTGCGTGCTCCTGGACCTTGTAGGAGGCCGCCCGCTTGCCCGGACTGATCTGGCGCACGTCGGTCCACTGCCTCTGAGCGAAGGCCGCCGCCTTCACCGCGTCCGCCAGGGCGTACGTGCTCGGCAGGCGGGAGATGAAGCGCCAGTGGAGCTGGGCGATGCGCTCCAGGTTCGGTCCCGTGACCATCTGGGAATCACCGATGTACACGAGCCTCGCGACGTCTTCTGCATCGAGTTGCCGCGACAAGGTCTCGAGCATCTCGAAGTTCCACGTCTTGTCCGAGGAATTGCCGGAGAGCACCTGTCCGAGCACCGGCATGCCCGGGCCCACGCTCACCCCGCCGAGCTGGAGCTGCTTCGAATGCACCCGGTTGTTCTCCTTGGCATGCCCAAAGGTGATCTCGATCGCGCCGTCTTCCGGCTCTGCATACTCGCCCCAGACCGAGACCGTCGCCGTATCCGCCCTGAGCGCCCCCTCCAGGGGAATCGCTTCCACCGCCAGCGCTCGCATCGCCAGCGTCGCCATCACACCCTGGGCGCCAGCCGCGTGCAGCTTGTCCAGCGCTCGCCCAAGGGCGTCGTCGTTGAAATCCTCGCTCTGGACACCCGTCCCGAAGAGCACCTCCAGGTCTTCGTCTTCGTAGTACTCATGCACGCGCCAAAGCGCGCGCCGATCGCCGAAGATACACATGATCAGCGCCAGAATCCGTTCACCTGGCCCCATCTTCGCTTGTGAATGCCACTCGGCGGCCTCGTTGATAACGTCCACCAGACCGATCTCGCGACACAGTGCGCCCACCACGCCCAGAACACCAGACCGGAATCCAATGTCGTTCTCCATGCCGCGCCTCTTCGCCATGGCAACTGGAAAGTCCTTGCTCAGGCCCTTCCTTAATTGTCAGCCGTACCCATGACCTGAGAGACCTACCGAAATTCTGCTACGCCTCACCCGAGACATGCGAAATGCCTGTGCCGTGGACGCCAGGGGAGCCGTTTGGGCGGATCAGCCGGACGAAACGAACCTCTACGTCGACGATCTGGTCAAGGAGCTTCCTGGATCCTCGGCAACGCGCACGGAGCTTACGCAACTGAAACTCAGTGAGCATCCAGCATATATGCGTTTCTGGATGGCAGAGACGGTCGCAGATTTCGGCATTTACATCAGTGCATTGGCTCTTCAAGTTCTCGTGGTAATTGACCTGCATGGTAGCGCCTTTGAGTTGGGCCTCATCAGCGCAGCCAGATCTACCCGTTACCCACATCGTTCTGTAATGGGCTGACAAGTTAAGAAGGCGCTAGGAGCAAGGATCTGGGCGATCTGATAGAGAAGGGAGTGGTATCGAGGGGGGGTCGTTATCGAGCCGTGGGCGGTGCACGAGTGTGGGCAAGCGGAGTTTGGCGACGGGCGCCTGTCACAGCGGCTGATCACGACGGTGACGGCGCTGGCAGAGCATCCGAACGGGTCTTTACCGGAGGCGGCTGGGTCATGGGGCCGGCTGAAGGGGATCTATCGGTTCTTTGACAACGCCAGGGTCGGCGCGGATCGCATTCTGCTCTCGCACCGCAAGGCGACGGTGGAGCGGATCAAGGGCCGCCATGTCGTTCTGGCGGTTCAGGACACCACAACGCTGAGCTTCTCGACGCACGACGATACGGAAGACCTGGGTCCCGTGGGGTCGGACTACACCTGGGGGTTCTTTTTGCATTCCAGTCTGGCCCTCGATACAACCGGGATGCCGCTGGGGCTGCTGACTGCACGGTTTTGGGCCAGGGAAGCGGGAGACCCGGAGAAGCCACGGGATCCAGAGAGCCGGCGCTGGGCGGAGACGGTTCACGAGGTGCGCGAGATCGTGCCGCGAGACACGCGCGTCGTGGTCATCGGCGACCGGGAGAGTGACATCTTCCCCGTGTTCGCCCAGGCTCAGGCGGATGGCTGTGACGTTCTCGTGCGCGCCACGCACAACCGAAAGCTGCAGGGCGAGTGGCCGGATCTGGCGGCTGCAGCTGCTGCCGCGCCGCTGCTTGGCACGACAGAGATGACCTTACCCCGCGGCCGCGAGCGGCAGGAACGGCAGGCAACACTCGCGCTCCATGCCAGGGAGATCGAGCTGCCGCCACCTGCGGCGCACCGCGGGCGCTACCCGGACCCCGTCCGCCTGACCGTCGTCTGCGCCTACGAGCTCGATCCGCCGCAGGGCGAGACGCCCGTCGGCTGGATCCTGCTCACCACGCTGAGCGCACCGAGCGCCCATGAGGCTGCGGCCTTCGTCCGCTGGTACACTTTCCGCTGGCGCATCGAGCGGTTCCATTACACGTTGAAGAGCGGTTGCAGCATCGAGCGCCTCCAGCTCCAGACCAGGCGCCGCTTGGAGAACGCCATCGCCGTGTACTGCATTGTCGCCTGGCGTCTACTCCACCTCACCTACGCCGCCCGCGAGACCCCAGATGCCCCGTGCACCACCGTCTTCTCCGATGCCGAGTGGAAGGCCATCTACATCGGCATACACAAAAAGTCCCTGCTCAAGGGCGCGACCATGCCCTCCAAACCGCCTACTCTCTCGACAGCCGTCATCTGGCTCGCTCGCCTCGGCGGCTTCCTCGCACGCAAAGGCGACGGCATGCCAGGCGTCAAGGTCTTATGGCGCGGCTTCCGCCGTCTCGAAGAAATCCTCGTGATCTGGAATGTCGCTCACCCTAGCTGATTTGTGGGTAACGCGTAGCAGCCAGATGGCTCCCGTACGTGCTGTTTGGACTGGTAGCAGGTGTGGTTGTAGACCGCATGCATCGTCGCTCGGTGCTGGTAGCGACATCACGCCATGTTGTCGGTTCTGCTCGTTGGGATCTGCACGATGGCTGCATTCGGTGCACTTAACGTAGGTTGGCTCGGGGTCATAATAATGCTCTTCGGCACCGTATCACTGTTCAACGACGCGTCGTACCAGTCCATTCTCCTGCAGTTGGTCCCACAAACTCTGCTGATACACGCCAATGTACGCCTGGAGCAAAGCGATGCGGTCGCTAGAATTAGTGGTCCGACCCTCGCGGGTGTCCTCATAGCATGGGTTGGCGCGCCCTTCGCCCTTCTCGTGGATGCGGTCGGCCATCTGTTCAGTGCTATTGTGAACGCTTCCATCCCCAACTCGCCGCCCACGGAAAGAGCACCGGACAACGACGCAGGAAAGCAGATCATGGAAGGCTTGCGGTGGGTCTATGGCCACCGGCAACTGAGCACACTCGCTCTCAACACCAACGCCTGGTTTCTCTTCAATGCCGTCGTCGGTACCGTGATGACCCCCTTTGCCCTCAGGGCACTTGGCTTCAGTGCCGTGACTCTCGGCGCCGTGCTATCCGCCGCAGGAATTGGAGCATTGCTGGGTACGAGTTTTTCAACCCGTGCCGCTCAGCACTGGGGAGTTGGGCGGGCGATCGCCGTTGCACGCACCCTGTATGTTCCCAGTCTGGTCCTAATCGCGTTGGCGCCGCTGGCCCACCACAATACCTTTCAGGCGACCGCCTTGGTCATGGTCAGCTCGGGACGGTTTCTCTACGGATTGGCCATGGGGATCGAGGGCCCGTTGGAAATAAGTTTTCGCCAGTCAGTCACGCCAGCGCAATTGCAGGGTCGAACGAATGCCACCATGCGGTCGACCAACCGTGGCATGCTCGCGATTGGCGCACCCCTTGGCGGGGCCATTGCTGACACACTGGGATTTCACGCCGCATTTTGGATCGCCGTAGCTGGTATGGTCATGGTAGCCGTTTGGTACAGGCTCTCCCCGATGTATCATGCCCAGTTCGCGCAACAGACCGGCAGTGGGGCGCAAATTTCAATCCCCTAACCCCCTTAAATAGGGCGTCCACAAGGCGCAGTTCTAATGCTGTCTCACACTTGTAAAGACGCGCCGGTGAGGAGACCTTGGGGTCCGTCTCCAGGTTTTTCGGCCCAACTGAAACACGGGCCTCAAAGGCCGACGAAGACGCTCTTCACTTCTGTGTAGGCCGAGATGGCGGCGCTCCCCATCTCCCTCCCGATACCGCTGGACTTGAACCCGCCCCATGGGCTCGCCGCATCCAGCACGAGATGCCCATTGACCCAGACCGTTCCCGCGCGCAGCGCGTGCGCCGCGCGGATGCCCTTCGCGATGTCGCGCGTCCAGACCGACGCCGCGAGCCCGTAGGGCGATGTGTTCGCGCGGCGGACCGCCTCGTCGAGATCGTCGTAGCGCAGCGCGACGAGTACGGGGCCGAAGATCTCCTCGCGCGTGATCTCCATGTCGTCCGAACCCGCGAACAGGGTCGGCCGGACGTAGTAGCCAGCTCCGGCATCCCGGTTGCGCTCCCCGCCCGCGACGAGCGCGGCTCCCTCCCTGCGCCCGCTCTCGATGAAGCGGAGCACCCGCTCCATGTGCCCCGCGGAGATCAAGGGACCCATTCGGGACTGGGGGTCAAGGCCCGGTCCCTGGCGGATCGCCTGCGCCCGCGTCGCGATCTCCTCGAGAATGCGGTCAAATCCGACCCGGGGCAGGAATAGGCGCGTGCCCGCGGCGCATACCTCGCCCTGGTTAGTGAATCCGCCCGTCATGATCCCGGGAACGACCGAGTCGAGGTCCGCGTCCGGGAGGACGATGCTCGGCGATTTGCCGCCGAGCTCCAGTGTCACGCGCGCAAAGCGATCGGCTGAGGCGTGCAGGATCTTGCGACCGACCTCCACCGAGCCCGTGAAGGAGACCTTGTCCACGGCCGGGTGGGCGGCGAGTGCCGCACCCGCCGTCTCGCCGAGGCCGGGCACGACATTCAGGACGCCCGGCGGAAGCCCCGCCTCGAGCGCGAGCTGTCCGAGGCGCAGCGCCGAAAGCGGCGTCAGCTCCGATGGTTTCAGGACAACCGTGTTGCCGGTTGCGAGCGCCGGGGCCACCTTCCACATGGCGATCAGTAGGGGATAGTTCCACGGCACGATGGCGCCCACGACGCCGAGCGGCTCGCGGCGCGTGTAGAGGAGGTATTCGCCGGGAATCGTGGGGGCAGCCGGGGACAGCGCCTCTCCCACGATCTTGGTGGCCCATCCCGCGAAGTACCGGAGGTGCTCGACGGCCTGCGGCACATCGACCGCCATCGCCTCATAGAGGGGCTTGCCGGTATCGAGCGACTCGATCTGCGCGAGTTCCGCCGCATTCTCCTCGAGGAGTTCCGAAACGCGCCAGAGAAGGCGTCCACGCTCCGCGGGGGTGATGCGTGCCCAGGCCCCGTCCGCCGCGCGCCTTGCCGATAGGACGGCGCGGTCGACGTCCTCGGGTCCCGCGGCGCTCACGTCCGCCAGCACCTCCCCCGTCGCGGGGTCGATGTCGGCGATCGTGCCGCCGGACATCGACTCGACCTCGCGCCCGGCGATGAGGAGCCGCCTTCGCCCTCCGCCGACGAACGCGCGGACGCTCTCTAGCACGTCGTGACGCCCGAGGGTCGACGTCATGTCAGATCGCCTCCGGGAACGACGTCTCCACGAGCCGGGCGGCCTTCACGAGCTCATCCGAGGCGACGACGTAGGCCATGAGTTCCGTGATGCGCCCGTGGCGCAGCCGGAGCGTCCCGAGAAGGAGCGCCCCGATCGGGGCGATGCGCCCCGAGAGCACCTGGCGCCAGGCGTGCGGGTCGCCCTCGATGACGTAGGGGACCTCGCTGAGGTCCTCCTCTGTGCCCTCGCGCACGTCCCGGCAGTCCCCGTGATAGAGGTCGAGGTAGAGGCTCCGCTGCTCTTCGACGCCGAGATCCGGATCCGCCAGCAGCACGAGCACGAGCGGCCACTCCCAGTTGGCCGCTGCCGCCCGGTACCTCTCGCTCTCGTTGACCCTGTCGCGAACCTCCTCGCCCCAGGCCCTCGTGAACACCTCGGCCGCCATCCTCCATCGCCCCTCTCAGCCGACCTCCGCGCCCGCATCGTCCCAGAGGCATGCGACGACCGCGTCGAGTCGGATCTCGTCGGCCTGCATCCCCTGAAACCGCAGGCGGCCCGCCATATACTCGTCAATGGGATCCCTGCGTCCCATGAAGATGTCAACCAGAACCGACGAGCCGCCGAAGATCCGCATGTCGACAGCGTCGCCCGGGTCCCTCGGGATCTCGAGGTCCCCCGCCCCGGTGCCGGTGCTCACGAGCACGAAGCGACCGCCCGTGTCGACCGCCTCGACGAGGATGCGCCGGCGCCAGTCCGCGAGCATCCGCCGCGCGACGTCGTCGTGGTTCAGCCGCTCGATGAATTCCGCAAGCGCGAACTCCAGCGCGTCTCCCGTCATGCCGCCGCCTCCTCTCCGCGCACCTCGATGCCGCGCCGCTGAAGGTGGCGCAGGATCCGACCCGGATCCGCGATGCCCTCTGGCGCGAAGACGCCCGAAGGCAAGTCTGTCTCGCCTGCCAGCGCGAGTGCCGCGATGGCGGGTGGGATGCCGGTGAGACGGCGCATGGTGTCGATCACGCACTGGCTGCGTGTCGACGCGGACGACGAGACGTCCACCCGGACGCCCGAGAGCGCGGGTGTGGGCCGCTTCCCGAGTGACGCAAGGACCGGAAGGAAGGGATGGAGCAGCCCCGTCAGCCCTTCGATGCGCCGCTCGTCATCGAGGAGGCCGAGCTGGATGAAGGATCTCGAGAGGTTCTGAAGGTCTGCGGGAAGGAGGTAGCCGCGCACCTCCACGTCGCGGAGGCCATCGAGGTAGCGGGGTAGCGTGACAGCCTCCGGGTGGCCGGTGTAGTAGGCGGGCACCTGGCCGAACGGGCGCGGAAAGGAGACGTCGCGCAACCCCCCGCCCGCGGGCTCGGTAATCCATGCTCCCGAACGGAACACGGGGACGGGGCGCGTGATCGCGTGGAAGACGTGCTGCACGACGGCGGGGCCGGCCGCGTCGGCTGCGCTGCCGATCCAGGTGATGGCGACGGAGAGGTCGTCCTCACCGGCGACCCTCGCGTCCGTTACGAGGCGCTGTGCGAGGAGGTTGCTGATGCCGGGCGTCCAGCCCATGCCGATGAGGGCATGCACTCCGAGTCGCCTCGCCATGCCGTCGAGAGAGAGTAGGCCCACGGTCGCGTCGTCGTCGTCGCAGATGTCGACGTACGGCACACCTGCCCGGAGCGCGGCGGTAAGGACGCCCTGGGCGAAGCGGTAGAAGGGGCCGACGCAGTTCACGAGCACCCGGGCGCCCGAGATTGCCTCGGCGAGTGCGGCCGGGTCCCCGGCGTCCACCTCGAGCGCATCCACCTCGATTCCGGTTCGCCCAGGCATGGCCGCCTCGCGCAGCGCAACGTCCTTAGCCCGTCCTGCGTCACGGTCCGCGATGAGGAGCCGGGGCGGGACCGCCCTCCGCCACTCCGCCTCCCACACGGCGCGGTCGTCCGAAAGCCCGCGTGCGATCTCCTCCACCACCTTCGAGCCCATGTCGCCTGCGCCGCCGAGGACGACCAGCGCGTCTTGCGCGATCCCGCCCATCTCTGTCACTCCTTCCGCTGCTGGGGAAGTACGAGGAGCCACTCCTCGATGTCGTGGGGGTACCAGAAGACGATGTGCTCGAGCGGTGTTCCGTCAGAGAGGAAGCTCACGCGCTCAAGGCGCGCCAGCGGGACCGCGGTGGCGTCGAGGCCCTCCCTAAGCTCCTTCGGGATCTCTTCCTGCCATCCGATCGAGACATCGATCCGCGCCCTTGCGGGCAAAAGGCCCCTTAAGCCGAGGAGCGTGTGCATCGACCCTCCGAGCTCCCGGTCGCGGAGCTCCCCGACCAGCTCCAAGGGGAGCGTGATGACCTCTACCGCGATCGGATGGCTCCGGTAGTCATGGCGTCGAGTGATCCGGTGCACGGGCGCCTCCGTTGGAATCCCGAGGCTCTCACCGACCTGCCCTGCCGGGCGCGTCTCGTGGCCGATGAGGCGGGTCTCAGCCCGAACCCCCCTGCGCTCGAGCTCCGCCGTGAGGCTGAACCAGGGCGCAAGGGCCTGCGACGGAAGGACCTGACGCACGTAGCTGCCGTCGCCCGCGCGTCGCACTAGAATCCCATCCTGGACGAGCGACGAGAGGGCTTGGCGGATGGTGTGCCGGGAGGCGCCGTGGCGGCGGGCGAGTTCGAGTTCTGGGGGAATCCGCTCGCCAGGCGGCCATTCTCCCCTCGTGACGGCGGTGCGGAAGGACGCCTCGAGGCGGCGGTGGAGGGGAATCGCTCGCGCGGAGCTGCGCACCATACGTGGGAGGCCTCCAATTGTCCGGACATTTGCGGTGGCGATTCGCCCCTCATCCCATTTGTTCCTGCGGGTGGGGGGTCTTTCACTGCCATTTCCATCAGTCTATGCGCGATGGTGCATGTGGGCCCTCGGGTGGCGTTCGCTCAGTACGCAAGCAGCTGGTGTCCGATGCCGCAGAGAAGACTCACCGGCTGCCGTCAGGGCGACTAGAGAACGAAGTGCTCCTGCGCACCAGCGTCGCCACGGTCGCGCGCAACCCCGCGCTCGTGGAATGGCCCGCGTTTTTTCGTCCATAGCCTATTTGGGTTAGTCGGATCTTCTCAGGGACGCTCCCTCTGCATGAGACCTGTCTTCGCAAAGTACAGACGCTTAAGCCGGTACCACTTGGGTCGCAGGTGTCGGCTCTGCCGTTGCCTCCCAGTACCTCACGTATCCACATGCACCAAGGCTGGGCTAAAATGTTCCAAAGCATAGAAGCGCCGCAAGCTCGGCGCGAAGTACGGAGACATGCGCATGTGGCAGCTTGCAGTGCCGGCATTGCAACTTGTGGTGCGGTCGATCGTCATCTACGTCATCCTGCTCGTGGGGCTCCGCCTCTTCGGCAAACGCGAGGTGGGTCAGTTCACCCTGTTCGACCTTGTGCTCGTCCTTCTGGTTGCGAACGCGGTCCAGCCCGCCATCACGGGTCCGGACACTTCCCTCACAGGCGGGCTCATCATCACCATGTCGCTCTTCATGGTCAACTTCGTCGTCGTGAAGCTGCGGGGTGTGAGTCCCTGGTTTCGCCGCATCACGGAAGGGCAGCCGACCATCGTCATCCGCGATGGGCAGTTCATCCGCTCGGCGATGCGCCGTGAGGATCTCAGCGAGGATGAATGCATGATGGCACTGCGCGAACATGGCTTCGCGAAGGTGGAGGAAGTCAGCCTCGCCGTGCTGGAGACCGACGGCACCATATCGGTCGTGCCGCGGCAGGCGGAGATGCAGAGGGGCAAACGCCGCGTGCGCACCCGGCGCATCTGACCTCTTCTGCCCGCCTGGCGTGCGCACCGCTCTACGCGGAGAAATCGCCCACCGCACGCAGACGCCCAAGCGGGAGCGGAATCAGCCAAAGACACGAGAGGCTCGCGCCGACGGTCGCAACCCAGATGCCAAGGTGCAGTCCGATCACCGTTCCGAGTACCCCGCCGAGGAGCGCTCCCAGCGGCCGAACGTCCCGACCGTCGAGAACGCCGCCGTCACGCGGGCGCGCAAGGCGCTCGGGATCGCGGCGGCCTGGATGGTCCCGTTCGCCACTTCTGAAATCATGGAGCCCGCGCCGCCGAACACCTCGGCGCAGAAGAGCGTCGCGACGACGAGGGGGTGGGGTCCGCCCGAGAGCGGCACCAAGAGGTACGGAACCGTAAACAGGATTGTTCCGAGAAGGAGTGTCCGACCAAGACCGACCCGCCTGCTGATCCTGCCGGCAAGCGCCGAAGCGGCGAGGGCTCCGAGCGAACTCGGCCCGAGGATGATGCCCCACTCGACCGGCGTGACGTGCAGGTCGCGGGTGGCGTACAGGATAAAGAGCGCGAAGAGCACGCCCTGAAAGAGACTCATGGTCGCCTGTGCCGCGAGCGATGCCCTGAGGACCGGCGATGTCCGGATGAAGCGAAGCCCGGCTGAAACGTGCCTCCGCTCGCGCGGGGCAGGTGCAGGTTCTTCCGGGCGGATCGCTGCGAGCGACAGCGCCGAGGCGACGAAGGACAGGCCATCCGCCGCGAGCGCGAGCGGCGCCTGCAAGAGTTGAATCAGGTATCCGGCGATGCCGGGTCCCACGAGGAACGCGAAGGACCTGGCTCCACTCAACAGGGCTCCTGCCTCGACGTACGCGTCCTTCGGAACCAGCGATACGAACAGCGTGCTGGACGAGACGCGAAAGAGCACCGAGCACGTGCCGATCAGAAACGACACCGCGATCAGCAGGGGAAGACTCAGCGAGCCGAGGAGATATGCCGCTGGAATGCAGAGCACGAGGAGCGCACGCCCGATATCCGCGAGCAGCATCGCTTCGCGCCGCCTCCCCCGGCGGTCCACCCAGGCACCCAGACTCACGGAGAAGAGCAGAGAGGGCAGCATGCCGACGGCACTGAGCAGCGCGACGGCCGCCGCGCCAGCATGCAAAACCAGCACGGCCGTGAGGGGAATGGCCAGGATGCGGACCTGATCGCCGGTCAGCGACAGCCCCTGGCCGACCCAGTACCTGCGAAAGGGCAGGTCCTGGAGAAGCTTCGGGAAACGGGCACTCACCCAATTTTGCACATCGCACCTCCTGGATGCATTGCCGTGTGCGAGGCGCACACAAACGTCGGCCTCTTTCCGGGCTAGGCCGTCCTCGCGTATGGACTTGTTCCCAACAACTTACACCATTGCGCCTTTGAAATCACCGACTTGGTTGTCCCCGCGTTTTGTTCGCGTACTCGTGTAACGTCCGGCCCGCGCCAGCCGACTAACCATGCAGGAAGGTGAGCACGTGAGATGCGCTGATGGTCTACAGCGAACGTTCGGCCCGTGCGGCATCTCATGACTGGTCCAGAGGGCGCTGCGCATGCGGCGGAGCGGCTGCTCGGCACCTACGCCGACGAACTCTACCGGTTCGCCCGCTTCAGCCTGGGGAGCGCCAGCGAGGCGGAAGACATCGTCCAGGAGGTATTCATGCGCGCGTTCAGCGCCTGGGACCGCTTCTCGGGCCGGTCGTCCGAGCGGACCTGGCTCTTCTCCATCGCCCGGCACGTGATCGCCGACAGCCTGCGCAACCGTCGGAGGGAACGGACGGATGAGTCTTCAGACGGTGAACGGAACGTCCCGGCGCCGCCCGACTGGCGAATGGACCTGGAGGGAAGCCTGCGGCTCCTGCCGGTGACACAGCGGCAGGTCTTCATCCTGCGCATCATCGAGGACCGCTCCGTCGGGGAGACAGCGGCTCTGCTCGGCCGTACCCAGGTCTGGGTCCGGGTGACGCTGCACCGGGCGGTCAGCAGGCTGCGCAGCGAACTTGCGGGCGCGAACACGGACTTCGGCAGGGAGGGTGGCATCGTATGAACGAACAGGATCTGCGCGAGCGTTACCGGACCCTGGCGCAGGAGAAGCTGCCCGACGAGGCGCGCCGAAGGATCCGCGGCGCGCTGCGAGAGGGGCAGGGCGCTGCAGAGCGCTCCGGCAGCGGACGAGGCGGCAGCGCATGGTGGATCGCTGCGGCCGCCGTCGCTGCGGGGCTACTGGCGCTCGCACTGCTCTCACACTCGCCGGACACCAGCAAGCCCGCACACCATCCGACGAAGCGGACACTGCTTGCAGTCAAGACTCCGTTCGCAAGCATCGACATGCTGACTGCGACGTCGGGGTGGGCCGTCGGCGGCAAAGGGCAAATCGCACGCACCACGGACGGCGGCGGCACCTGGCAGCTCGTAACCCCGCCCGGCATGCCGCAGGGCGCCCCGAACAGCGTCCTGGTCCGCCTGGCGGCTACGGACCCGAGCCACGCCTGGATCGCAGTCGCTGCCATGGGCTCGAATTTCCGTCCGCCGGTGACCGTCTACTACACGAGCGACGGAGGCGCCGCCTGGCAACGCGCCGCGACCGGCCAGTCCGGGTGGCCGCAGATGCGCTTTCTGACGAACAGCACCGGCTTCCTGCTGCTCCACGAGGGCGTCGCGGCCGGGAGCGAAGGGGTGCTGCTGCTCGCGACGTCGGACGGAGGCGCGCACTGGACCGTTGTCGCAAACGGCCAGCCGACCGCGCAGAACACATCGATCATCTTCGGCGGGGACAAAAGCGGGTTTGGCTTCCTGGACGCGCAGCACGGCTGGCTGACGGGGAACTGGGCCGCCAATTCCATCCTGCTTTACGTCACAGCCGACGGCGGCAAGACCTGGACCAGGCCGACCCTCCCCCTTCCGCCAGGTCTCAACGCGGACGGAGGTTCGGCGCAGAGTGAGCCTCCGTACTTCTTCGGAACGCAGGACGGGGTGCTGCCGGTCGAATTCTTTCACCCTGGCCAGCCGATCGTCTTCTACCGGACCGCGGATGGCGGCAAGACCTGGAGGCCCACTACACCTCTGGATGGCGGCGGTAACCAGCCGGTGTACTCGGTTGTCAGCCAGAGCGTGATCGTCGCATCCGACGGCGCGAAGATCTACCTCAGCACCGACGGCGGCCAAAACTGGGCATCCTTGCAACCAAACGTGAGCCTTGCCGGGCTGACGCAGATCGACTTTACGAGCGCAACACGCGGCTGGGCTTTGGTGAAGGGGAGGCTGCTAGGGACGGCAGACGGCGGCAAGACCTGGACCCAGCTCGGCACCGGCAAGTAGCGAAGCGCCGCGGAGGGCATCCCGAATGGGAAGCCCTCCGCGTTTCATGGCTCGTTGCGGGCCTCAAACGAAGGCGGCCGTGAGGTCGCGGGCACGCCGGTCGAATTCCTCGGCAAGCTCCTGATCAGCCACAGCGAGGCAGTCCTTGAGCTGCTCCATGTTGCGTGGCCCGACGATCGGGCATGTGATTCCGTCCTGCCGCATCACCCACAGCAGGGAGAACTGGCTCAAAGGAAGTCCCGCGTCCGCGGCGAGGATCCGCAGTTCGTCCACCGCCCGCATGCGGTTTCGCCAGCCCTCGGACGCCGGATCCGTTCCGTTCCTCGCACGCCGGGAGCCATCCGGGAGCGGCTCCCCGAGTCGATATTGACCACCGAGCTCCCCGCCCTTCAGCGGACTCCAAGGCAGGACCGCGAGGCCGAAGCGGCGGCAGGCCGGCAAAACCTCGCACTCGATGCGGCGGGCCAAAAGGCTGTACTCCGGCTGCTCTGACGCGATGGGCACGAGTCCATGGCGGTCGCCCGCCCAGAGTGCCTCCACGAGCTGCCACGCCGCAAAGTTGCTCGTGCCGGCGTAGCGCACCTTCCCCTGCCTTTGAAGGTCGTCGAGCGCGCGCAGGGTCTCCTCGATCGGGGTGTCGCCATCGGGCAGGTGCAGCTGGTAGAGGTCGATCCAATCGGTCTGCAGGCGCCGCAGGCTCGCTTCGACAGCCCGCAGGATGTGCAGCCGAGAGCTTCCCCTATCGTTGGGTCCGCTGCCGGTGCGGCCATGCACCTTGGTCGCGATGAGCACGCTGTCACGGCGGCCGCGCAGGGCCTGTCCCAGGATCTCCTCCGCCACGCCCGCCGAGTAGATGTCGGCCGTGTCGAGCAGGTTGATGCCCGCGTCGAGCGCCCGGTGGACCATCGCCATGCACTCGGCGGCGTCCGGGTTGCCGCGCGGGCCGAAGTTCACGGAGCCGAGGCTGATCTCGCTGACCATCACACCCGTTCGCCCGAGCGGCCGATAGCGCACCGGCTTCCTCTCCCTGCAGTGGCCAGATCATGATGCCGACGGCTCGCTACCCGCCAAGCTTCTCCAGCAGCTTCGTGACCGTGTTCCAGTTCCGCGCGGTCGCGGTCACCTTCAGCCGTCGCTCGATCAAGGAAACGGTCAGCTTGCTCTCGTGGATGCCGTTCGGATACCAGATGTACATCTCACGCCCCTCAACGGCGAAGACATCCGGCTGGTAGATCGAAGGATCCAGCTGCTTCGCAAGTTCCGCATCCGCAGGAGCGGACAGGAAGACGACTGTATAGCGAGAGGGATTCTCCACGAGTTTCCCTAGGGGGTTTGCCGCGACGATGCGGGCCAGATCGGCGCGCTCCCGGACGAGCACCGGGATCTCATGGCCGAAGGACTGGGCGATCAGGCTCTCGATACGCCTTGCGTGCTCCTCCGATGCGGGGTCTCCATCAAACAGCACGTTGCCGCTCTGGAGGTATGTCTCAACATGGCGCAGGCCGCCGTCCTCCAGCACCCTGCGCAGGTCTGCCATGGGAAGCTTGTTCGTCCCCCCAAGGTTCACGGCACGCAAGAGGGCAACCATCCGCGGCATGCAATTCCCCTATTCCCAAGCGCTATCGCGCTCAGTTTCGCCGCATCCTGCGCCGTCCCTTCGCCAGGGGCCGAAGACCTCAGGCGGTCTGCACCTGTCCGTCGCGCATCCGGATCTCCCGCGGAAAGCGGGCGGCGACCTTGGGGTCATGGGTGACGACGACCAGGATCTTGTGCTCATCGGCCGCGGCAAGCGCCGCGAGCAGTTCCATCACGGCGTCGGAGTTCTTGCTGTCGAGGTTGCCGGTCGGCTCGTCGCAGAGCAGGATCGCAGGGTCGTTGACGAGCGCCCGCGCAATGGCGACGCGCTGCTTCTCTCCCCCGGAGAGCACTCCGGCGGGTCGACTTGCCACCGCCTGCAGACCGACTTCCTCCAGGAGACGAACCGCGATGTCGCGGTGCTTCGCCCGCTCCCGTCCGCGCCCGAGGAAAGGGGCGAGGACATTCTCCAGTACGGTGAGGTGCGCGAGCAGATGGAACTCCTGGAATACGAAGCCGATCTTCTCGAAGCGGTAACGGGCGCGCTCGGTGGGGTTAAGGCGAGAGAGCTCGACATCGCCAACGCGCAGGACTCCGGCCGTGGGTCGATCCAATGCACCGATCAGCGCGAGCAGGGTGGACTTGCCGGACCCTGAGGGACCGGTGATCGCGAGATGCTCTCCTTCGCCCACGGAGAACGAGACGCCGCGCAGCGCATCGGTCTCCACACCGTCCTGCTTATAGCTCTTGCGCACTTCTTCGGCCTGAATCATGCGCAGTCCCTCCTTTGGCGCCATCGATCGCCTCTCGTGGTCTCACGGACTGTAGTTGGCCTTGACGGATGTGTTACCCGTCACCACGAAGCTGAGGCGAGGCGTTACCACGTTGGTGTTGTCGTACCTGCCGCCGTCGCCGTTCAAGGTCCAGCCGAGAAACGCCTTGGCCTGCAGCAACGGAACTTCCGTCAGGACCGCGATCGTCGGATGATGCGGGACGCGGCAGATCACCTCGTCTGTGCCGCTGTACGGGGCGACCCCCGTGAACGTGCTCGCGGGTGCATTCGGCTGCTCGAATGTCGCGTGGATCTGTCCAAGCGCCTGCACTGCGTTGAGTCCCGTGATGTTGAAGCTCACCGTGCAAAATTGGATTGGAGGCGGGCCTGCCTTGCGGTGCGCGGGTGCGCTCGCGGCCGGATGGGCCGGCGCGCCACACCCCCCGAGCAAGAGCGCGGTTACCGTGAGGATGGTCAAGGGGCATATCCTCTTTCCACTTGTCACCAAACGTCCTCCTTCTAGCGCACGTCTCCTTTGAGGTGTGCCACCGGCTCTTGACGGGCAATGGCAATCGTAGCCGGGGTGGCTGCGAGCAAGCCGGACACGAGGATGACCGCAACGGCTAGGCTCCATGTGGCGGCTTGCGGCGGCGTGCCGAAGACAACCCAGCCCGTGATGGTTCCGGCGCTCACGCCGAGCACTCCTGCGATCAGACCAACCGCCAGGGCCTCCACAAGGCTCGCGTAGATCGGCGTTGTGCGCGCCCAGCCCATCGCCTGGCCGATGGCCCAGGTGCGAGCGCGCAGCGTGGCATTGCGCAGGCCGATCTGCGCCGAAGCCAGGATCGCGAGCACCACCGTGACGAGTGCTCCCAATTCCATCAGGGGCCCCACCCGTACCAGCAGGTACTGGCCGAGGGTCGTCAGGTACATGGTCTGGTGCAGGGCGCTCTGGACAGCGAAGATGAGGTAGAAGACGGCGCCCGGAATGAGTAGTGCGACGAGCGACGCGACATGTCGGCGCAGGGAGGAGAAGAAGAGTGACAAGCCCATGCCGAGTACCGATACCGGCGCGAGGATGCGAGAGAGAGCCGGTGCCGCATCCTTGAGTCCGCTGAGGGGCTCGAGGTGCGCGACGGCTCGTGCGACAGGGATGAGAGCGAGGAACATCATCAGCCCCGCGATCACTCCAACCGGCACTGTCACCGCCAGCGCCGACTGGCCGCCGACGTAATACGCGGCTCCGATCGCCAGGATCGCAACCGTCAATGCGTAAATGAGTCCCTCCCACAGCACCGAGCTCTGGACGGTACGGGGGGCGACCCCGATAGCCAGCAGCGTCGCATACTCTTTGCGCCGCACCTCAACGCCGATCACTCCCGCCGTCAGCGCGAAGACGAAGGCACCGAACAGGACGGGTATCAGGATCACGTCCTGGCTGAGCAGCGTCTGGCGCAGGATCTCGAATCCAGCCCCGAGCCGAACCCACTCCTCCTGGATCCAGCCGACCTTCGTATAGCCCTTCTCGTAGCCCGGGTGTACGAGCACCTGCTGCGGCGCCGCCCCCTGCACGATCTCCACGGCAAGGCCCGTCTTCTGGCGGATGTGGTTTGCCACGGCCTGCAACTGCGCCTGGGCCCCGAGCGACAAGTCGTTCACGCCGGAAACTTTCACCCGGACGGAGGAGATCGGCGCCCTTCCCAGGATCGGCTCCGCGTTCTGGATGGTGGTGATCGCTGCCGGCATGGGGTCGAACAGCCCGAGCGGCGAGATGCCCGGCAGCACTGTCTGGGGCGGGTTCACCGCTTTGCCGTTGCTGTCTAGCACCAAAAGCCCCTGCTCCGGCCGGTAGTTGAGGAGCGGGAGGTGGGTCAGCGGATCGTTTGCTTCTTTGAGCTTCAGGGGGTTGTAGACGCCGACGACGCTGAGGTAGAGGTCCACCGGCTGTTTGAAGGAGAGCGACCGGAACGGTTCGCCCATCTGCTTGTAGTAGCTGCACCATCCGCGTGAAGATCCGCACGCGAACGGCTCCGCCTGCAGGGCGATCGGCCAGCGTGAGGGATAGGGCGAGCGCACGCGCCGGTACGCGACGAGGCTCGGCCTCTGGACGAAGCCGGCAAGCTCGTTGTTCTGGCGCGCAACGATGGGGCCGATGCTGAGGGACTTGGTCGTCGGATTGAGTTGCAGTCTCTCGAACCCCTGAAACAGCGACGCGTCAGAGATGGTGGCGCTGAATTCGACCTTTCCTTTGACGCCTGCCGGAGGCTGGTGGTCCATGTACTGCATCGCCGTGGCGGCGGAGAACGGAATGTCAAGGTGTTGGACGGTGATGCTCTGCGTGCCGAACACGGGACTCAGAGCGGTCAGCAGCGTGGGGAGATAGAAGAGGCTGCGCGTCTGCAGGCCATTTTCCGCATTCGGGATTTCGTAAATGGATGAGCGTCCCGGCTTCAGGTAGAGCCCGTCCGTCACCGCGGCGTTCAGCCCGACGAGTTTGGCCTCTGCGGCAGGATCGATAGCGACCAAAAGACCTGAGTCGGTGGCGGCGAGCGGAGACATTGCGTAGTTGATGTTGCCGACGAGCCCTACGGCCGACACGAAGCCTCTGGGTGTGATTGAGTCGGGAAGTCCCACGTTGTGGTACGCCACGGTTTCGCTGAAGATGCCCGGTGACCCGGGCAGCGCCAAAGGGCTCACAACCAGGCCGAAATTCACCAGTCCGATCGGCACGAGCGGCGCCGCCACAGCGACGCCTTTAATGCCTTCGATCTCCTTCCACTGGGCCAGCGTGATGCCGCCTTGTCCTTCGTCGATGGCGTTTGGATCGGCCAATTTGCCGACCACCGATGGACTTCCCTTCGGGAGTACGAGCAGGTCGTAGGGCGCTTTCCAGTGCGCCGACAGCTGCTGGACCGTGTATGCCTTCTGCTTCGCGTTCAGGCCCGAGACGACGCCCGCAGAGATCCCGACGAGCGCAATGCCGACCACCGCAACGACTGCAGGTGCGCGCACCCTCATTTCGCACTCCCCTGCGCTGCAGGTACCGTTAGTCGCCGGAGCGTAACGGAAGACGGTGCCGCTTGCATCCGGTACTTCAGGTACACGACCTGTGCGCCACGCAGGGTCAGCCGGATCGAGTGCGGTCTGCCGGGGACCGTTTCGAATTCGCCCGGCCGCTTCGAAATCTCCCAGCCAGCGAAGACGTCCCGCGGATTGACCGGATGCTCCGTCAGCCGGAGCACCCACCCGCAAGGGCCAATGTACCCTGATCCTGAGTACCTCTCGACAAACGTCTGCGTTGGGTGTCCAGGACCCGTGACGGTTACGTATGCCTGCGGTTGCATGATCGTGGGGCCCGGGATCGAGAACGTGACGCTGCAGTTCGGCAGCGGCGCCAAACTGCCTGGAGGGTGCAACCCGGCCAAAGGAATGCCGTTCGCGGTCTGCGAGGCGAAACCAACCGCAAGCAGCAGGATCAGCACCGCAGCGCTGGCGGCCCACCAGTGGCCGCGGTGACTCCCGCCGTCCCGCTGGCGTACGCTGCGCGCAATCTCAGCCCACGGCATCTCCGGCACATGCACTGAGCCGAACGCCTCCGTGAGCACCCGCGACAGTTCCTCGTCATCAGTGCGCCCCATTCGGCATAGCCCCTTCCTCAACGCTCGAAAGTGCACGCCGCAGACGGTCCTTTGCCCGCATCAGCCGAAACCGCACCGCCGTGGCCGCGATACCCAGCGCCTCTCCGATCTCTGCGCTCGTCATGCCTGCCCCGTAATGCAGCAGCAGGGGAATCCGGTCCTCTGCGACCATTTCCGCAATCGCCTGGCGCAGGTCGAGGTACTCGTCGCCGACGAAACCAAGGTCTGGGAAACTGCTCACTTCCGTGGGGAGTTCGCGCCTCGTGCGCTGCAGTTCCCGATGCGCACAGCGGGCCGCGACCTTGCGCGCGTAGGCGGGCAAGGCCTGTGCCGACCGCAGGCCGGGGACCGCGCGAAGGATATTGATCATTGCCTCCTGCGCCGCGTCCTGCGCGGCGTGCCGGTCCGCGAGCACAGCAAGCGCCACGCGGAAGGCGAGCGGCCAGATCTCCTGCGCCAGGTTCTCCAGCGCCTCTTGATTGCCGCCTCGGGCTGCAGCGAGATCCGCTTCCGTGGCCAATTGCCATCCCCCTCGCCACAACCTTAAAGAGCGTCCGGGAGGTCGGATTGTGAGCACAGTCGTGGAGGGACGTCGATATCCAGTGGGTTGCTCGCAGCACGCGAGATTCCTGCTTGTTCCTTTCTTGCCGCAAAGCGGCACCTGCGCGCCCTCCCGCATCGGGGCACTGGTCGTATGCGGCGCAGGTAGAACCCCCAGGGTGTTGTCCGAAAACCGCTAGCAGAGTCGTGAGCCATCGTGCAAACTGAACACATGCTGAGCCAAAACGTCTGCTATCTAGCGGTGAAGAGCAAGGACGCGCGCTTCGACGGCATGATCTATGTCGGTGTGACGTCCACCGGCATCTACTGCCGACCGAGTTGTCCAGCCATGACACCAAAGCCTGAACACATGCGCTTCTACCCGACCGCTGCTGCGGCGCAGCAGTCGGGCTTCCGGGCGTGCAAGCGCTGCCGGCCCGACGCCGTACCGGGCTCTCCCGAATGGAACTCCCGCAACGACGTCGCAGGCCGGGCGATGCGCCTGATCGCCGACGGTGTGGTGAATCGGGAAGGCGTTCCCGGCCTCGCGCGGCGGATCGGGTACAGCGCCCGGCAGCTCCAACGCAGCCTGGTAGCGGAAGTAGGAGCCAGCCCTCTTGCGCTCGCGCGCGCGCAGCGCGCGCTGATGGCGCGCACCCTGCTAGAGACGACCGCCTTGCCGATCACGGACGTCGCCTTTGCTGCGGGGTTCTCGAGCGTGCGGCAATTCAACGAGACCATCCAGGCGGTCTTAGATCGGAA
>JAKAPV010000162.1:0-3950 GCA_021806845.1 Bacillota bacterium
GGGATGGAGACGTCGGCCGGCGCAGGCTCTGGGTCGCGCTCGTCGTCTATCTCGGCGTGCTGGCGCTGTCGCTGACGGCCACTGCCTTCCTGCGACGACTGGGCATGCAGACGCCGCCGATCGTCGGCTTTATTGTCGGCTCCACCGCCTTGACCGTGACCGTTCCCGTGCTGAAGGAGCGCGGCGTTCTGCAAACGGTCTTCGGCCAGTCGGTGCTGGCGGCCGCGGTCCTGCTGGACTTCCTCAGCATGCTGCTGGTCACGGCGGACATCGGCATCGTCTCCGGTTCCGCTCCACGCCTTCTGCTGGGCCTCGCCCTCTTCGCGGTGGCGGCCGTCCTACTGCGGTTCGCCCCCCGGCTGCGCAGGCTATGGCACCGCGCCGAGAGCGAAGCGGCGCAGGTCGGCGTTCGGGGCTCCTTCGCATTGATCGTCCTGTTCGTCGCCCTGTCGGAAGTGATCGGGGTGCAGGCCGTGCTCGGCAGCTTCCTCGCGGGAATCATCGGCGCCGCGATCGCAGGCAAGGAGTCGGACCAGCTGCGCCGCACGCTCGATGGGATCGGGTACGGATTTTTCATCCCGGTCTTCTTCATCCTGGTCGGCGTCGGCCTCAATCTGCGCGTCTTCCTCGCACAGCCCTCGTCCATGCTGCTCGCGGCTGCCCTGTTCGTGCTGGGCAGCGTGGCGTCACTGGTTCCGGGCCTGCTCTTGCGCTTCCTCATGCCTTGGCGGGCGGCGGTCTCCGGCGCTTTTCTCTTGACGACGCGCCTCACCGTGACGATCGCCGGCGCAACGGTCGCAGAGCAGGCCCACGCGATCTCCCTGGGAACGATGACGGCGATCGTGCTGATGAGCATCGTCACATCGCTCGTGTGGCCCTCGATCGCCCAGCGCCTGATGCCCGCGCCTGCCGGGCCGCGCACAGGCGTCATCGTGCGGGGCGGCTCCACCTGGGCGGCGCTGGCGGCGGCGCACCTGCATGAGCGCGGCGAGGAAGTGGTTTGGCTCGGCGATGCATCCGAGGCTCCGGAGGGCATGAAGACGGTCGTGCCGAGCGGTTCCGCGCACTCCCTGCGGGCGGCCGGCGCGGAGCGGGCCGCCGCCTTCCTGGCGCTCGGCACTGATCCCGCGGAGAACGCGGCACTCTGCCATGCCGCCCATACGGACTACGGCGTGCCGCGCGTCGTCGCGCTGGCCCCGCCCGAAGAGAGCCACGCCCTGGCGCAGGACGGCATCGGCTGCTTCGCGCCAGAGCGCGCGCCGGTGCTCGTGCTGGAGGCGATGGCACGGGCGCCGCTCGTCCTCGAGATGCTTTCGGGCGGTGTGGCGGGCGCGCAGGTCGCGAGCCTCAGCGTGCGCGCAGCTGGCATCGCGGGCCGCACGCTCGCGGAACTGGCGCTGCCGCGCGAGCTTCTGATCATCGGTCTCGAGCGCGACGGACAGCGCCTCGTGCCGCGCGGGGACACGCGCCTCGAACTGGGCGACGATCTGACGGCGCTCGGCCCGCAGGAGCTGATCATCCGCCTCGCGGGCGACCTCGGCGACCCCCAGGCATCGCAGGGTGCGCGGGCCTCCGGCCAGCCCGCGCAGCGCGCACGGCCTGCGTCCGATTGACGCGTTCCAGTAAAGACCATACGATGGCCGTAATATCATATAATCTCTAGACCGATCGCCCTCATTCATCTGCTCCAGTGCAAGGTGAGTACACATGGCGGAGCGCCATGGCGTCTCCTCTCCCGTGGCGGCGCGGCATCAGATCGCCCTGTCAGCGTACTGGTTCTCGCTGAACTTCCAGGGTGCCGCCCTGCTGACGATCGTCATCCCGACCGCTTTGGACCGGCTGGTCTACAGCAGCCACACGCTTGTCCTCACGCGCCTTGCGGTGCTGGGGTCCATCGTGGCGATGGTCCTGCCGCCGATCGCCGGGGCGTTCTCCGACCGCATCAAGCGGCGCGGCGGACAGCGCCGGCCGATGCTCCTCTGGGGCACGGCCGTGAACATCGCCGGCCTCCTCGCGATCAGCCAGGCCGATAGCCTCGGCGTGCTGGCGGGAGGCTTCCTGGTCGCTGTCTTCGGGCAGAACCTGGCGGCGGCGGCTTACCAGGCGGTGATGCCGGACATGGTTCCCCAGGGCCAGTGGGGTACGGCGTCCGGCTACATGGGCGTCGCAAGCCTGCTCGGCACGATCGGCGGTCTCGTGACGGCCGGTATTGCTCCCCTGCGTACTGTCTATCTTGCCATGGCGCTCACTGCGCTCCTGGGCGCCGTGTACAGCGCTTCCGTGATGATCGAGCACGGGTCCGGGGAGAGGGCCTTGCCCCGGGCGAAGATGCGCAGCCGCAAGGACTTCCTGATCGTCTTCTTCGCCCGCTTCGCCGTGATGTTCGGGCAAACGCTTCTGATGACGTTCGTGCTCTACTTCTTCCAGGACGTTATGCACGTGGCGAGTCCCAGGGGCAACACCGCCCTGGTCGGCGCGTTCGCGCTTGTGGGTGCCGTCGGGTCGTCGCTATTGCTCGGCATTCTCTCGGATCGGTCCGATCGCCCCGGGATCGTCTTCTTCGCAGGACTGCCAATGGCTCTCGCCGCCGGTGGCTTCGCGCTGGATCCCAGCCAGAACCTCATCTGGCTGTTCGCCGTGCTCTACGGCCTCGGCTATGGGGCCTACCTCTCGGTGGACTGGGCCCTGGCGCTCGATGCCATCCCGGACCTTAGGAACGTCGCACGGGATCTCGGCGTCTGGGGCATCGCCTCTAACCTTCCCGCAGTGCTTGCGCCTGCCGTGGGCGGGTGGCTGATTCTGCACTACGCGTCGCCTGCCTTGGGCTACCGGGCACTCTTCCTTCTCTCCGGCGCGGTAACGCTGCTGGGTTCCTTCATCGTACTGGGCGTACGCGCGCGCCGCGCCCGGCGCAACCTGGCGCTAAGGCTGCTCGTCGCCCTGATCCTGCGCGTCTACGTCTCGCTCGAATACCGCGTCACGGCATGGGGGCGGCTGCCGCGCAGGCGCGGTGCGACGCTCGTCATAGCGAACCACGGGCACGACCTTGACGGAATGGTCGTACCGCAGCTGCTGTTCTGGTGCGCGCCGCTCGGCCCGGCCATCTACGCGGCGGGGTCGCAGCGGATCTTTGAGCCGGGGTTCCTCGCGACGCGGACCTCTGGCCCCTTCGCGCGCCTGCTGGCCGGCGCGAGCGTGAGCGGCATCGTCTCGGCGCTGGGGGTGCGGCCGATCGAGAACATGGCGAGGGCAAGGCCGTTCGTCAGCCTTGCCTGCGAGGCATATGAGCGGCACGGCAATCTGCCGCTCGGCGAGGTGTTCACGGCGGAGGCTCTGGTGTCGGCCGTTCCCGGTCGGGATGTTTCCCGTCTGCGCCTGCGCGACGTCTGGCGGCCGCGCCTGCTCCAGAGCGCGCAGACGATGATGGCCTTTTCCGCGCTGCGCGAGCCGTATCGCAGCGAGACCCGCGCTGCGGTGCGTCCGCGGGTCGAAGCGCAGCTTGGAGCGCTCGAGGAACTCTTGCGCGGGGGCGGCACGCTGTATCTCACGCCGGAGGGCAGGTATACCGACAGCGGCCGGCTCTCGCGTTTTCGGGCGGCGTATGACCTGCTTTGGCCGCTGGCGGAGCGGGTATACATCGCGGCGACGTCCTACGATCCTTTCCTCCCCGGCCGCATGCGTATGCTGCTGCGCTTCCTGCCGGCGAACCCCCTGCGGGACCTGCGTACGACCCTGCTCGCGGCGAGGCCAGTGACGGTCAGCCAAGTGCTGTCGAAGGTGCTCTTGGACGCCGAGGGCCCGAGGCAGGCGAAGGACATCGGGGATGCGGCGCAGCTGCTGCTTGGGCAACTGCCGCAGCGAGCATTTCTCAGCCCGGCACTTGTGACTAACCCGAAAAGGGCGATCCGCCGGGCCCTATCGCAGATGCTTCGTTGCGGGCATATCGAAGC
>JAKAPV010000162.1:3960-6937 GCA_021806845.1 Bacillota bacterium
TGACATGATCGCCTACCAAGCGGCCCAGTTCACGGAGACGGAGCAAGCACTGCGCGAGGAGGCCTTGCCGGTCACCCTCCTCGGCATGAGCACCTAGGATCCACGCCTTCCGATCGCCGCACAATCAGTCACCGTTCGCGGAGCCGCCCATACACTGATAGGGCACGCTGGCGCGGAGGTGCAAAGATGGACTTTGATATCGTTGCCCTCGTGGTCCTCCCGCTGCTGCGCGGGGTGTGGCTTCTCATCGGCTACCTCTCCGGCAGCGCCTTCCCCCAGCCCCTTTCCGAGTCAGAAGAGGCTGACGCCTTAGGCCGGCTCAAGGCAGGAGACCGCAAGGCACGCCAGCTGCTCATCGAGAGAAACCTTCGACTAGTCGCACATATCGTCAAGACAACATGATCATTACGGTGCGGAGTAGTAGAACGTGAGCGGCGGGTCGGCGTCGTCGCGGTACTCCATCCTGGCGTAAACTTCTCGCACCAGAGCGCGAAGGGCCGGACTATCTGGGTCCAGGTCGCGGCCGGCGATGACCTCCAGCACGTGGGCTCGCGCAGTCTCGATATCAGGTTTCCGGGAGAGTTCAACTCGCAGCGTCTCGATGCGCTCACGCCACGCCTGAGCCTGAGCTTCCGCGTCGGCAACGGTGGCGCGATACTCCTGCATTGTGAACGCACCTTCGACAAGCGCCATGCGTGCGCGACGGGCCATTTCGGGGTAGTCCGCCAGGCGCCGCTCAAGGCCTGCAAGCTCCTGCTGGACCGCGGCCGCATTCTGCGAAGTCCGCTGAACCTCGCGACGAATCTCCAGCTCGCTATCGGAGCTCTCGAAGGCCTGGGAGAGATCGTCGATGACCGTCTGCTCTGCAAGGTCGGCGCGGACAGCGTTGCGCTGACAGGTCCCGCGCCGCGAGTAACTGCCGCAGACGTAGTACGCCCACGCCTTATCGCCTTGGCTCGAGCGAGAGTAGACCATGCGTGAGCCGCAATGGCCGCAGTAGAGGACTCCCGAGAGAAGGTGCGGGCTACCGGCGGCACGCCCCCGCATTCCTGCCCGCACCTGACGCTGCCTCTGTGCCCGCTCGATCATCTCGTCGTCGAGGATCCGGGGGTGTGCTCCCTCGACCGTCAGGTACTCTCCGTCATTGCGCACGAGCTTCGGCCAAACGCCCTGTCCGCGGACTTTACGCCACTTGCCGTAGGTGACGCTGCCGCGGTACGTCTCGACGTCCTCGAAGAACAGTCTTACCGAGGACACACCCCACTGGGCGCCCGTCTTAGTGCGTACGCCCATCGCATTCAAACGCAATGCGATCTCGCGCAGTCCGACGGACTCCTCGAGGTACCAGCGGTACGCCTGACGCACTACGTTGGCCTGCTCTTCGTCCACCACGAGCCGGCCGTCTGGCCCCATGCGGTAGCCGTATTTCGTCCTGCCAAAGACCTTGCCCTCGCGTACGCGCAGAGCCTGGTTGCTGCGTACCTTGCGGCCGAGTTGCTTCCGGAAGTAGTGGGCGAAGGCTGAGAGCAGATGGAGCTGCAACTCGCCTTCCGGGGTTGTGAGGTCGATCTCGTTGCTTACAGCCGCGAAGCGGATGCCGTGCTCACGCAACTCGTCGACGAAGAGCAAGGTGGAGACCATGTTGCGGGCGAGCCTGTCCAGTTCGTAGACGACCACGACCCCGATGCCGTCATGCTCGGCGGTATCCAGGATCTCGCGCAGCTCGCGCTGGTTGCGCGCGCCCGACTGGACGTACTCTAGTGTGCGTACGAGGTCCCAGCCCTGACCCGTGCAATAATCCTTGATCTGCTCACGCTGGTTGCCCAGGGAGTAGCGGTCGTCCTCTGCCTGAGCCTTGGACGAGACGCGGACGACACCCAGGGCCTTCATCATGGGCAAGCCCCTTCGCGTAGAGTAGTGGCGGGAATCCCGTGGCGGACAAGTTGCCGGTAAAGCGTGTGAACGAGATGCCAGAAAGCGTCCGAAGGCTCTTAGTGGCGGCTCTGATAAGGATCATACTCCGAGACGGTTAGTTTTCCCGCCACCTCCACACGTCTTCTTATCGTGAAGCCGTATCAGGTGTCCAGCCGCCCCGCGAGCCCAGGTCGAATAGAGCGAGCCCCATCTTGGTCAAGAGGAAAGCTGGGGCACTAAAGTCGAGTGTGACGGGGGTATAGCCAGGCAGATCGTCGGACTCGCCGCTAGACCTGACAGGTGAAACAATTAGACCTAGGCCCTCTAGCCGAGCGAGGTATGTCCATGTCAGTCCTGGGGTGTCAGAGAACGGCGCACCCAGTTGATGAACTCTGACTAAGCCAGGCGATGAGGAGTCCTGCCGGATAGACACATTCCAAACTTCCCGAAGCAGGGCCAGTTCGGTGTTCGACAATTCTGCGGCAATCTCCCAGACGTGCTCGTCCAGGATCCGTTGCTCGGGCTCCGAATCGTCACGCAGCACCCCGGCCATCAATGCGCCCAGGAAGTGAAGTCGCTCGTAGCCTCGGACCCGTCGCACATCGTCGAGCCGATCCATGAACCACTCGACTCTTGCGTCGTCATTGTCCCATGTGAGAAACGCGACTCCGGCCCGCGATAGAGTGTCGACCTGCTCTGTCAGCTCAATGATCAATGTCTGAAGTCTGTTGAGATCGCGTTGTGTGCTGTACGCGTTCAGCGCGGCAACGCAACTACCAATGGGAGCGCCGTACGGTGGCGGCAAGGTCGCTACTGCGCCGGCCATCAGACCCTGAAGCACAGCCTGCACCCAGGGCCTTCTTGTGAGGAGAGACAAGCGCTGCTTGGCCAGCTCTGAGCGCTCCTCAAACGGCTCGATGCTCATGTCACAACCCCCCCTGCGCAGCCGCGTTGTCCCGAAACAGGTCTCCCTCACGGATATACCTGCGTACCATCGGCAGGCTGCGGTGCCGCGTCTGCCGCATGATGGCCCTTTCGCTGGCGCCGCCCATGGCAGCCGAGG